>MGWJ01000178.1 GCA_001800945.1 Flavobacteria bacterium RIFCSPLOWO2_12_FULL_31_7 | reverse complement strand
GTTAATAACCTTTTGTAGTATCTGTAAGCTGTGTACACTCCAAATTTTGCTTCAATTGGTAAACGTAAAATGCCTTCGTATGCTAATTTGAAATCATTTTCAATATCATCAATAATCTCTTTTTTTGAGGATTCTGTCAGTTTAGTTAAATCGGTATTTGGAAAATAAGTTCTATTTAAATCTTCAAAATCAGCTTTTAAATCTCTTAAAAAATTTACTTTTTGAAAAGCAGAACCTAATTTCATCGCAGATTCTTTCAAATCATTATACTTTTTTTCATCGCCTTTTACAAAAACCATCAAACACATTAATCCAACAACATCAGCGCTTCCGTAAATATATTCGTGATATTCCTCTGTTGTTTTGTATTCTTGTTTCTCTAAATCGAGTTTCATACTTTTCATAAAAGCATCAATTAATTCTCGACTGATATTGTGTTTGTTTACCGTATGTTGAAACGAATTTAAAATCGGATTTAAACTAATTTTATTTTCAATTGCTTCTTCCAATTCTATTTCAAATTTACGAAATAATTCTGCTTTGTTGTAATCATGAAAACTATCCACAATTTCATCAGCAAAACGTACAAAACCATAAATATTATAAATATCTTGTCTGATTGATGGTGCTAACATTTTTACAGCAGATGAAAAAGAGGTGCTGTATGCCTTGGTAACATTAACGCTACAAGCGTAAGAAACGGTGTCAAATAATGCCTTCATTTTATTGGTATTTTTGTATTAATTGTGCAACTAATTTTCCTGATATTAATGCTGGCGGAACTCCTGGTCCTGGCACGGTTAATTGACCGGTGAAATATAAATTTTTAACTTTTTTGCTTTTTAATTTCGGACGTAATACGGCTGTTTGTAACAATGTATTTGCCATTCCGTATGCGTTTCCTTTGTATGAATTGTATTCCGATTTAAAATCGTTTACACAAAATGATTTCTTAAAGATAATACTTTCTTTAACACTTTGTTTGGTGATTGTTTCAAAACGAGATATGATTTTTTCAAAATAAATTTCTCTTAGCTCTTCGGTATCTTCTAAATCTGGTGCAATTGGTACTAAAAAGAAGCCGTTTTCGCAGCCTTCTGGTGCAGTTTGTTTATTGGTTATAGAAGTAAAATTTGCGTAAAATAAAGGTTCTTCAGGCCATTTTGGATTATCGTAGATGTCAACAGCGTGTTTGTCAAAGTTTGTATCAAAAAATAAATTATGATGACAAACATTTTCTAACTTTTTATCGAACCCAATATAAAATAATAAGGAAGAAGGTGCGAAAGTTTTTTTATTCCAATAAGCTTCAGAATATTGTCTGTTTTCTTGTGGTAACAAAGTTTCAGTATGATGATAATCCGCTCCAGAAAGGACTACATCAGATTTTAAAGTTTCGTTATTTACTTTAATTCCGACAGCTTTATGATTTTCTACGATAATTTCCTCAATATTTGCATTGGTTTGATAAGTAACTCCTAATTCTTTTCCAAGTTTTATCATGGCTTCAATTACATCAAAAAAACCATTTTTAGGTTGCCAAGTTCCTAATCCGAAGTCGGCATAATTCATGAAATTATAAAACGATGGAGTGTCTGAAGGTTTTGCACCTAAGAACAATACGGGAAATTCTAAAATTTGTTGTAAGTTTTTATTTTTAATTTTTTTTCGAACATCTCTTTTTATATTCGAAAAAAACTGATCTAGTTTTAAAGCTGTTTGTAGTGTTATTAATTCGAAAATACTTTCTCCAGGTCTGTAAACTAAATCTTTAATCGCAATTTCGTAATTACTTTTTGCATTCGAAATGAATTGTTCAAGCTGTTTACCACTTCCTTTTTCAATTTTTTCGAAATCAGAAATGATGGTATTCAAATCGTCTGAAACATCAAAATGTTCATTATTTTCAAAAAAAACTCTGTATCCAGGAGATAATTTTTCTAAACTATAATAATCTGAAGGTTTTTTACCAAAATCAGCAAAAAAACTTTCAAAAACATCTGGCATCCAATACCATGACGGACCCATATCAAATGTAAATCCTTTTTCGGTAAATTGTCTGGCGCGTCCACCTAAACTATTATTTTTTTCAAACACAGTTACTTTATTTCCTTCTTTAGCTAAATAGCATGCGGCTGCTAAAGATGAAAATCCAGAACCTATTATTTGTATTGTTTTCGGCATATGTTTTAAATTACGTAAATTACTTGTGTTTAGTTTATAATGTGGCTATAAAATCTTGTAAATTTTCAACAGATTGAATTTTTTTCGGAAGTTTTTCCTGATTTATCGTTTTTGCTTTTCTTCCAAAAATAAGTAATTCATTTTCATTGTCTTTTAAAATGGTGTTGCTGAATTCGTTGATGTAATTTTCAATTTCATCTTCGGTGGGTTCTACAGTCAAATAAGTAATGTAGGTGATTTTATTGAAATGGTTGTTTAAATCGATTAAATTTTCAATTGGTAAACTTCTACCTAAGTATATAGATTTGTGTCCGCTTGTGATAATTTCATGATGTAAAAACAAAAGGCCTAAATCGTGAATTTCATTAAAAGGCAAATACAAAACAAAGGTTTTGTCTGATATATCTTTTTGTTCTAGTTGATATTTCTCAATTTCAATTAAAATTTTCTGTTTAATTAAATGAGAAATAAAATGTTCATGAGCAGGTGTGATGGTATTTGTTGTCCATAAAATACCAATTTCTTCCAATAGTGGAATAAAAGTTTCGTAAAAAATAGTGCTAAATTTTTTCTGACTCAATAATTCATTATACGTTTTTACAAAAAGCGACTGATCAAAATTTAACATAGCCATTTTAAAGTTACTTAAAACGTGATTGTTAACTGTTTTTTCAGTTTGAATTTTTATGACGAATTTTTCAATTTCTTCTTGATTTAGTTTTGAAATTTTAGAAATTTTATAACCAAAATCAGTTAGTAAAACTACATTTAATAGTTTCTGTAAATTACGAACGTCATATGATCTTATATTCGTGTCCGTACGCATAGGTTCAAGCAAACCGTACCTTTTTTCCCAAATTCGGATGGTGTGCGCTTTGATGCCTGAAAGATTTTCTAAGTCTTTTATGCTGAATGTAGATTTAATATTGTTCATCTTTTATGTAAAAAGTTTAAACAAAAATACATAAAAAATATTAAGCAGCACTATAAAAACAAAAAAATCCTGCAAAAGCAAGATTTATATGTGACCAAAATGGGGACAGAACCCTTGTATTTGAATAAATTTTAAAAAACGTAAAAGCTTTATAAATAAAGGGTTTAGCGATTTTGTTGTTTTTTTAAATTCATTAAAATACATTAAAATTCGCATTTGGTTAACTAACGGTTAACTAGATTAGTTTTTTTGATTACCTTTGATTTGTGCAAAAATCTAACAAATGGCAAGTGTAAAATATTTACTTCAAAGTAAAAACGATAATTCAAATATTTATATCCAATTTTCAATTGGCAGAAAGCAAGTTTTTAAACGAAAAACAGGTTTTATTATAAATCCTTTGTATTGGAGCAAAGATAAAGGACAACCTATACAAAAGAGCCAAGAAACAAAAGCTTTAAAATCTAAACTTGATAAGTTAGCCATTTTTGTAAATGATAATTATAATAGTGCTATTAGTGATGGTATAGAGTTGACAGGAGACTGGTTGCAATTTCAAATTGATTTATTCAATAATAAAAAACCTAAACTTGAACTCGACAAATTAACGGAATACACGCAAAAATATATTGATGAAGCACCTTATAAAGAAAATGGAAAAAAAGGCACAGGACTAAGTAAAGGACGTGTTCAAAATTTAAAGTTATTTAAAAATACAATTGAACGTTACGAATTAGAAATGTTTAGTAAAAAATCCATATTAATCAAAAACATTAATTTGTTATTTGTAGAGAATTTCAAAATTTGGCTTTTTGCTCAAAAGTATTCTATCAATTATGTAGGTAAGAACATTGCAAACATAAAAACTATATGTTTAGATGCTCAAAAAAATGACTTTGAAATTTCGAGTCAAGTAAAAAATATTAAGGTAATATCTGAATCTAAAGAGCCCGAAAATATTATTATTTTAAGTGAAACGGAACAGGATAAAATAAAAGACGCAAAATTAATTAGGGAATCATTAATAAACGCTAGAAAATGGTTGTTATTAGGTTGCTTAATTGGGCAACGTGGTGGTGATTTATTAAATATCACTAATGATAATATAAAAGCATTAAATGGAATTAAAATAATTGAATTAAAACAACAAAAAACTGGTAAATTAGTTGCAATACCATTGTTGCCCGAAGCACTTGAAATTATTGAAAATGGTTTGCCTTACAAAATATCTTTACCTCGCTATAACGAATACATTAAAGACGTTTGTGAAATTGCTGAAATAAACGAACCTATAACAGATAGGAAAAAAGCAACTAGTAGAGATGCAACTACAATAGAAACACTACCGAAATACAAATTTATAACCTCGCATATTGCTAGACGTTCTTTTGCTACAAATTTTTATGGTCGTATTCCAACCCCAGTTTTAATGAATATAACAGGTCACGGAACTGAACAAGTTTTTTTGAAGTATATAGGAAAAACCACTTATGATAATGCGTATCAAATGCTAGAATATTTTGGTAAGTTAGCACCTAGAACGAAAACACCTCCACACATGGAAATAATAAGAAACGCTTAATATTTTAACAAAACTATCTACTTTGCAAAGCAATTAATAAAGCCTTTGCAAATAAATTCGCTTTTTCATTGCAAAGCACTTAGTAGACATTTCAACATTTATTAATTGTAAATTGACTACAATAGCCATTTGTAGCGACTTATAACTCTTTTGCAATGCTTTTGTTGTTAATAAGTATATTTTACTTAACAATTAAATTTTTATAAATTGTACACTCAATTAAGCAACTTATAAAAATGCCATTATTTCAAAATTCTGTAGTTTCAAAATACTTAAAAAACCAAAACTCAACTTCCCTTTTGCAAAAATGGGAAGCATATAAAAATCACTTCCTAAATTTAAAAGTTCAAGAAGACATTAAAAGTCTAAAAGAAGAACAATATCAGGGCGAGTTTTTAGAAGACTTGTTTGTTAAAATATTAGGCTACACCAAACCCGCATCTTCAACAGAAACAAAATTTAATCTTACTACCGAATATAAAAACGTAAAAGACAGCAAAAAAGCTGACGGTGCAATTATTATTGATGAAAAGGTAAAAGCGGTTATTGAATTAAAAGGCACAAACACAACCGATTTAGGCAAAATTGAAACCCAAGCTTTTGGATATAAAAACAACCAACCCGATTGTGTTTATGTGATTACTTCCAACTTTGAAAAAATCCGATTTTATATTGATAATGCCATTGAGTTTTTAGAATTTAATTTGTTTCAATTAACGCAAACTGAATTTGAATTATTGTATTTATGTTTAGCTTATGATAACCTTTCCAAAGGCATTGCAAAGACTATTAAAGATGAATCGGTAAGTCAAGAAGACGTTATTACCAAAAAATTATATAAAGATTATTCGCTTTTTAAACGAGAATTGCATCAAAATTTAGTGGCTTTAAATCCGCAATACGAACCGATTGAACTCTTTAAAAAATCGCAAAAATTATTAGATAGATTTTTGTTTATTTTCTTTGCAGAAGACCGAAACTTATTACCAACTAATTTAATTTTTCGTATCAATAAAGAATGGCAAAATTTACGCTCCATGCGTATTGAAGTTTCTTTATATGATAGATATAAAATATATTTTAACGACTTAAATAGCGGTGCAAAAGTGGTTTTGCCTGCCTTTTCACAAACGACTTCAAACGTTACAGAAGAACACCAAATTTTTGCTTATAATGGAGGTTTGTTTAAAGCTGACGATATTTTAGACAATATTAAAATTGACGATGCGGTTTTATTTAAACACACCGAAAATTTAAGTAATTACGACTTTGCCAGCGAAGTTGATGTGAATATTTTAGGGCATATTTTTGAAAATTCATTAAATGAATTAGACGAAATAAAAGCACAATTAGAGGGCGAAACCATTGACAAAACCAAAACCAAACGCAAAAAAGATGGTGTTTTTTACACACCAAAATATATTACCAAATACATTGTAGAAAAAACCGTTGGTAAGTTGTGCGAGGAAAAGAAAACCGAATTGCAATTGGTAGATGAAGACTATACAACAGACAAAAAACGACAAAAGAAAACTTTACAAGCTTTAATTGATAAAGTTGAAACTTACAGAAGTTGGTTATTGCAATTAACCATTTGCGACCCTGCTTGCGGTAGTGGTGCGTTTCTAAATCAAGCTTTAGATTTTTTAATTGCGGAACACCAATATATTGACGAACTAAAAGCAAAACTTTTTGGAGACACTTTTGTGTTGAGTGATGTAGAAAACAGCATTTTAGAAAACAACCTTTTTGGGGTAGATTTAAACGAAGAAAGTGTTGAAATTGCAAAGCTTTCCCTTTGGTTACGCACCGCACAACCTAACAGAAAACTAAACGATTTAAGTAATAATATACAATGTGGTAACTCATTAATTGATGATGTTGCCATTGCTGGCGAAAAAGCATTTAACTGGCAACAAAGTTTTGATAAAGTGTTTGCAAAGGGTGGTTTTGATGTGATTATAGGTAATCCACCTTATGTATTGTGCCAACCTTCAAACACAAACGAAGTAACATTAGATTATTATAAAAAATTTGAAGTTGCGAGTTACAAAATTGATTTGTTTCATTTGTTTTTTGAAAAATCAATTACATTACTTAATGAAAAAGGGAAATTAGGATTTATTACACCAAACACATTCTTAACAAACAAGTATATTCAAAAATTAAGAAATTATATTTTATATAATACCAGTATTGAAACTATTGTTAATTATGAAGATTCTGTTTTTGTTGATGCGGGTGTAGATGTTGCTACAATTATATTAAATAAAAAAGAAAATTTAAAAACAAATGTATATACTTCGAATAAAGGAAATTTAACATTTATAAAATCTTTAAATCAAAATGAATGGTTACAAGATGATGACAATATATTTAATTTGAATAATGAATTCACGTTCAAATTTATTGATTGTATAAAAGTAGATGACATTTGCACTGTAACATTTGGTTTACAAACTAAGGATAAGTCAACTTATGTATTAGAGAATAAAGCTTCCGAAGAATGGGAAAATTGCTATACTGGTTCAGACATAAATAGATTTAATTTAAAAGAATCTACATTGTTTTTTAAAAACAATCCAGAAGAAGTAAAAGCTGGTGGTTCTTGGAATATGGATATACATCATTCAAAAAAAATTGTAGTTAGACAAGTTGGAAATCCAGAACCAATTTTTGCATTTGACAATTTCGGATATGCAACTTTAAACACAATGTATAGTATTGTATTAAAAGATGACACTTTTAGTTACTATTATTTACTTGCTATATTAAATTCAACATTAATAAAGTTTTATTTTCTTTCAAAATATTCTGATGGAAAGCAACTATTTCCTAAAGTAAAAGGATTTCAATTAAAAGAGTTGCCGATAAAAAAATCTTCGATTGAAAAACAAAAACCATTTATTAAAAAAGTAGAATTAATGCTTTCACTAAACAAAACTTTGCAACAGCAACAATTTAAAGTTATAAATATGTTGCAAAGAGATTATGGTTTAGAAAAACCAACTAAAAAGTTAGAAACTTGGTACGAATTGCCTTT
>MGWJ01000177.1 GCA_001800945.1 Flavobacteria bacterium RIFCSPLOWO2_12_FULL_31_7 | reverse complement strand
TGAAAAGCATAAAAACCTAATGTTTTTGTAATCACTTCTTCACTGTAAGAAGCGTAATTTATAAGCATAGCAATGCCTAATGAAATAATTTTGAAATTTTTCATAATGTAAAGTTTTAGTATGTTAGTTGATTATTTTTCCGCCGGTTTCCCGTCTTTTGTGGTGATGATAACTATACCTTTTTCTCCTTTTTTACCGTAAATTTTGGTAGCATCAGCAGGTTTTAAAATATTAGTTGAGGTAATTTTTTGCTTGTCTAATGGTGCATACGGACTCGTTGGGTTTTTTCCAAATAACGATTCTTCCGAATATTCAATGCCATTAATAATGTATAATGGATTGGGTAAATAGGTAACTTCTTCAAGATTATCCGAACTTATTTCGTTTAATTCTTTTTCTGCATTATAATTTTTGTCCATTGCCACACCATCAATCACAACCAAATCTTTACTTTGCTGAGCTGGTGCTGCCATAGGTTTAGATTTTGGTGCTTTATATTTCGATTTTATTTCTTTAATAGGAGCATTATATTTTTTATTAGGAGCAATAAAACCTGAATTTGTACTAGAAGAATTTGAAGCGCTATTGTCTGTGAAATTTGATCTTAAATAGCTATCATCTTCTAATGAAGTTACAATTTTATTTGGATAGTCATAAGTCCTAGCCATAATTTTCCCATTTGGTAATGTTTCATAAATGATACTGTCTCTTTCGATGTTAGTCATTTCATTGTCCAAATTATTTTTCAGATTTAAGTTATCTTTAGTGCGATTTTTATTTGCATTGGGTTGGTTTGAAGTTTCATTTTCTACTACAATTTCATTCGCTTCATCTATAATTTTGATTGCTGAATCGTTAGAAACAATAACGGGATTTGAACTATTAGGAATGATTTTGTTTTTGATGTTTTCATCCTTAGATACAAATTGGTAAATAATCGAAAAACTCAATAAAACAGTTGCTGCAATAGCCAGTTTTTGCCAAGTATTCTTTTTTTGTACCACAATAGTATTGTCTAACTTTTCTTCCACACGATTCCAAACCTTATCCATTCCTGGAAAGTCTTTTTCTCCTTTGTGGGAAGCGTTTTTTATTTTGTTATATATTTTATCTTCTGAGTTCATTTCTTTTATTTTTTTAAACCTATAAGTTTAACTTTTTCAATTTTTTAATCTGTTTAATCTGTCAAATCTGTGATGCTATTACTTTGCTTTTTGATAATAAAATTGATTTACCAAATCTTTTAATTTTGTTTTTGCCACATTAAGTTGCGATTTTGACGTGCCTTCCGAAATTTGAAGTTTCTCCGCAATATCTTTATGAGAAAAACCTTCTATCACAAACAAACTGAAAACCGTTTTGCAACCATCAGGCAAATAATTGAGTAAGTTAAGTAAATCTTCTTCCTCCAATTCGCACATTTCATCTGTTAAAGGTTGGTTTTTGATAGCAACATCTTCCAAATACAAATTGAAATTCACGTTCTTTTTTAATTGCATCAAACATTGATTTACCGCAATTTTTTTCGCCCAACCTTCAAAAGCTAATTCTTCTTTCAATTGATCAATTTTGGTAAAAATGATGTAAAAAGCATCTGCCATAGCTTCTTCAATTTCTTCTTCTTTTTTCAAATAGCGCGAACACGTATAGTACAGTTTGCGTGCGAGCAATTCGTACACTTGCCGTTGGGCATCGCGTTGCTGTTTTTTACAGGCTTGTATGAGTTGTATGTTAATCATTTACTTCAAATGTATATTGTAATTTGTATAATGTATTATTGTTTGCAATTGCTTTATAATTATATAGATGTCATTTTTTATCAAAAGGTTGGGACGACATTAAATTATTTTCAAAAAAAAATCGCAAGTGGTGAAACTTACGATTATAAAAGTACGATTTTATTTAAGATTTATTCTTTAAATACCATATCAATGCACATAACTGCGGCGATAATCAATTGACGTAATGGATTATCTTCTGCTACATCAGAAATGTTAATTACATAATTATCGGCACTTGTGAAAAATTCTTTTCCTAAACCTGCCCATTTTTTTGAAACATTGGCTAATTCTTTATTGTCTTTGCTGAATTTAAAATCCCAACCTGTCCATTTTCCTTGAAGCGTACATAAATTTCTATCATTTTTGTCGTGTACTTCAAATCGGCCACCAAAAGAAAAGAATTTTTGTTTGAAAACGCCAATTTTTCTTCCACCACCATCAAAAACATCAATATCTGAACGGAAAACAGTTACACCTCTTTTAATTTGAATGACTAATTCGCCAGTTGCGGTTCTAATTTCAATGTCAAAAGGTGTCATTCTTTTGTAATCTGTGAAGCGGAAAAGTTTGGTAAAGAAACCTAAATTAGGTTCTCTACATGTTAAAACCAATGCATTATTTTCTGGATTAAAGATGTCGAAATTATTGGAAGCTTTAAACATGCCAATTTGTTCTTTGACAAGAAAAACATTCTGATTGAAAATTGGATTCATTTTTATTTTTTAATAGTTAATTTATAAATTTTTGATTCTAATACTTCGGTATCTGTATCTTCGCAAAGTAAGAATTTTATTTCATTATCATCGTTTTCATATAAAGTAATTCCTTCAAATTTATGAGAAATGGAAATAATTTGTGTTTCTATAATTTCGAAAGTTTCGGCATTCATTTTTCCAATAATTGAACCTAAAACTTCGCCGTCTTCATATGTTGAAATTGTATCTTCGGCAGAAGCCAAGAAATAAATGAAGTTATCTACTAAAATGGCATCTGTAAAAGTTGTTTCTATGTTAGAAATTTTAGGAAGTGTAACGGCAACAAAACCTTGAGGTTGTTCTGGATTATCAGGTACAATGAAAATTCCGTTTTTGCCAGTTGCGCCATTTCCTCTTTGAAAAAGTAGCATGGTTTTATTCACACAAATCGCACCTTCAATATTTAGTTCGTCTTCGTTTAAAGCAGCTAAATTTTTTAAATGGTGGTATAATTGTGATAAATCGTTTTTATGTAACCCATCATTTTCTAAGTTTAAAGAAAACATCATGTTGCGTTGTGGCGTAGAACCCGACCCAAAGATGAAAATCTGATTGCCATAACTGGTCATTGCTTCTAAATCTAATTTATTTTTTTTAGCGATATTTTCTTGTGGATTTTCAACTAACGGAAATTTTAGAACAACATCTTTATCAATTACGTATTGATATAAAAAAGTGCTATTGTCGGAAATTACAAAAAGTACATCTTGATAATAAATTAAACCTGAAGCCGAACCAATTCCTTTAATGTGACAGAAGTCGGTTAATTGAAAATTTTGCATATATTTATGTTTTGGAATACGAAACTCTAGCCCTGATAGTAGCGGCATCCTTTTTAAATATTTGTCACCTAAGTGCAAATGTTTAAAAAGATATAGCGGATAGCAGGAAATAGCTTCAAATAAAAGATGTAAAAATATGGAAAATTTCAGATTAGAAGATTATAAAGTAACAAAACCCATAAAATTATCAGATTATAAAACGGAATTAGATAGTTTTTGGGATGATGATAAAAAAGAAAAAGAGTTAGACCAGCTTCGTAATCAATTGAGTGAATGGCAAGATATTATGTATGCGCACAACCGCTATGGTGTTTTAATTGGTTTACAAGGCATGGATACTAGTGGAAAAGACAGTTTGATTCGGGAAGTTTTTAAAGAATTTAATCCGCGTGGCGTAGTGGTGCATAGTTTTAAAACGCCAAACAGTACCGAATTAGAGCATGATTATTTATGGCGACATTATTTAGCTTTACCAGAAAAAGGGAAGTTTGCGGTTTTTAATAGAACACATTACGAAAATTTATTAGTTACGCGAGTGCATCCAGAATATATTTTGAATGAGAATTTACCTGGAATTGAAAAAGTGGAAGATATTAAACCCGAATTTTGGGAAAATCGATTTGAACAGATAAATAATTTCGAAAAACACATTTCTCAAAATGGAACCATTGTGATGAAGTTTTTCTTTTATATGAGTAAAGATGAACAAAAAAAGCGCTTGTTAAAGCGTTTAGAAGATGAAGATCATCAATGGAAATTTTCTTCAGGCGATTTAAAAGAGCGAGAGCGTTGGGACGATTATATGAATTATTATGAAGAAATTTTAAATAAATCATCCAATGAAAATGCACCTTGGTACATTATTCCAGCAGATGATAAAGATATGGCGCGATATTTAGTAGCGAAAATTATGTGGGAAGAATTACAAAGATATCCCGTAAACGAACCTGTTTTATCAGAAAAAGATAAAGCGAATTTTGCGATGTATAAAGAACAGTTGAAATAATAAAGAGCCAAGTAAAAAGAGCCAAGTAAACAAAAGGCGATTTCAATTAGAAATCGCCTTTTGTTTTTTATTTGAACTTCATAGCAAGCGTTAGAATGTGTGATGCTAAGCCATTATTTCTATGGTAATAGCCGTATCGTAATTCTAAACTATTGAAATGTTTCGCATGAAATAAACCTTTGTTCGAATCGGTGATTTTATATCCTAAACCTATCATATTACTTGAAAAGGCTGATAAATCGTAATCACTGGTAAAGAATTCTTCCGCCGTTTGATGTTGGAAAATCGGTTTAAAATATTTCGCTGAATTTTGTACATAATATCTATACGGAATAGAAATTGATGAAAAAGCGGATAATTTAATTGTAGGTTCGAAACTAAACGTGTGCGATTTGATGTCCCAATTGTCAAAATAATATCTATAAAATCCTCTTAAAATGATGTTGTCTCCTAAAAAGTAACTGGTTCGCATTCCGATTGGTAATTTGAAACGCGTATCTGGTAAATTTTCTGATTTTACGCTAGCGTTATCAAAATATACTCTGTTAAATTTCGTAGCTAATAAACCTTGTTGATAACCCGCATCGACTAAAAACTCTAATTGGAAATTTTTATTTACAATTTGTGAAAGCGTAAGTCCTAAATTGTAGGAGGTTCTTGGTTTAGTATCGCCTTGTTTGTAATTTGGATCTGGATTATTTCTTAATTCTATTGGTAAGATTACTTTCCAAGTATCGAAAAATGCCATAGCTTTTAACGATAATTCTCTGTTTTTGTTTTTTGAGAATTTAGTAAAACCAATATTTCCACCTAATGAGAAGTAATCAAATTCGGCAGAAGCAGAAATTCCTGTGCTAAAAATTTGTCTTTTTTCTTCGTTTTGGACAGTATAATTAATTGACGGATAGACACGAACATCTTGATAAGAAGCAGAAGTGAAAGTACTTGGATCAATTTTATCTGATGATGCAGAAGAATACGAGTCGACTCCTAATTCAAATCCGAAAGTTTGCTTGTTTAATTTTTTATTATAACGAGAAACTTTAATATCTAAAGTTGTGGCAACATCAGTTAATTTTTCTGTTCCAAGTCCGCCCGTTACGGCAGAATTGTTTCCATCTTGCGAATAATAACTTGATATAAAGTTGACTTCTTCAATTTTTAATTTTTGTTTTTTGTAAGCAGTGGTATCCGTTTGAGTTTCTTGTGCTTTTACTTGATTGGATAAGATAAAAGCTAAGAATGCGGCTGATATGATACGTTTTTTCATTTGATAATTTTATTAATTGCAACCACAACCACCACCAGTTTTTCCACCATTGGCACCGGAACTAGCTTCGCGATATAGCATAAATGTGTTTTCGAATTTCTCCGATTTTCTTGCGGCTAATTCCATATCAGAATCGTTTATTTTAGATTTCTGATATTCTTTTACTTCTGAACAACTTGCAAAAGTTATTAAAGTAATGAGTAGTACTAATTTTCTCATTTTAGGTAATATTTATGTTTTTTGAACTATATGTTTTATCGTAATCATAAATAATTATGCAGCCAATATTCGGA
>MGWJ01000176.1:3049-6187 GCA_001800945.1 Flavobacteria bacterium RIFCSPLOWO2_12_FULL_31_7 | reverse complement strand
ATTGGTAAAGTAAAATGATAGAATAAACCACATAAGTAATATATCCAAGATTAATAGTATATATACTAAAAGTTTTATTAAACTCCTCCATATAATCATGTTGAAAAGAAATACTGTGTAATGGCCAAGACAAATAACAAAAAAAATAAATAATAAAATGAATCAATAGAGCCAAATTAGCATAATACAATTCTTGTGGTTTTTCATATTCATTATATAAATACACTACACCATAAACAATAATTGGAAATATCGTTAAATAAATATCCCAATAATGGAGTAAAAAGAAAGATTCCGGAAATACTAAATATTTGACCAACAAATAACTAGACACTAAAATCAACGAAATTTCAACTACATTTCGCCACTTTTTCTCTTCAAAAGAATAAGAATAAAACAGACTCAAAATACCAAATTGAAATAGAAAAATAATATTTATAAAAAAATGATTGTAAATTCTAAACCATCTATACAATTCGTCAGATATGTAATTCATTAAGACGTCAAAAATAAGAAAAAGCGAAAATATCTTATAGGCTTTACTTTTATTTTTAAAACCTATAAGATATAATATCGCTACTACAAAAATTAAGATATAAAAATAGTATCTTGTTTTCAAGTTTTATGGATTATATAATGGACTATTAGGATCGCAAGTATCAGGACAAGGTTGTGTCCCAGAAAAAATTGTATCAGTAATGTCGTCACCATTTCCATTGACACCTACAAATATCAATTTTTGTTGACCAGATGTATCAACGCCCATGTAGGCTCTAACATTTGCTAGTTCAGGAATAGCTAGTAATTCTTCTAAAACAACCAATGGAATTAAGTGAGCTTTTGCTAATGGTTTAGGCGGATTGCTTTGCCATGATTTTGCCCATGCTTCCGCATCGGTTAGGGGGATAATGTAATTCGGCATAGTAACATATTTTTTATAGTTAATTTTCTAAAATTAATAAAAAAACTAATACAAAAAATAAAAAAGGATGACAAAAACATAAAAATTAACAAAAAACTCAATTAAAATGGAACGTCGCTATTCTCGTCAAAACTACTATTCATACTACTTCCAAATGCATCGTTAGGTGATGGCAAATTAGGCGTTGCAAATGGATTCATCTGAGAATCCAAATTCATTTTAGAAGTAAAGGAATCATCGTAAGACATTCCAAATTCATCTAAATTGTCAAACTTACCAAATTGTCCTAAGAATTTTAAACGAATATTATCTAAACTACCATTTCTGTGTTTAGCTACAATAAATTCTGCTTGATTGGTTGTTGGAGCCGCTTCTTCATCATCCCAATTGTCAATTTTATAATATTCTGGTCGATAAATGAACGATACAATATCGGCATCTTGTTCAATAGCACCAGATTCACGTAAATCTGATAATAGAGGTCTTTTACTAGAACCACGAGTTTCTACGGCACGAGATAACTGAGAAAGTGCAATAACTGGAACACTTAACTCTTTCGCTAACGCTTTTAAACTTCGAGAAATCATCGAAATTTCTTGCTCTCGGTTTCCACCACCTTTTCCAGAAGTTCCAGCCGACATTAACTGCAAATAATCGATTACGATTAGTTTAATTCCGTGTTGCGAAACCAAACGACGCGCTTTGGCACGTAAATCGAAAATAGATAATGAAGGTGTATCGTCAATATATAAAGGGGCTTTTTCTAAATCTTTAACTTTAACGTTTAATTGTTCCCATTCATGAGGTTCTAAATCACCTTTACGAAGTTTTTCTGAAGTCAAACCCGTTTCACTAGAAATCAAACGTGTAATTAACTGTACAGAAGACATCTCAAGTGAAAACAAAGCTACTGGTTCGTTATTAGCAACTGCAATATTTCTTGCCATTGACAAGACAAAAGCAGTTTTACCCATACCTGGACGAGCCGCAATAATAATTAAATCTGAAGGTTGCCATCCAGAAGTTAAATCGTCTAACTTTCTGAATCCGGTTGGAATTCCGGATAAGCCTTCTTTGTTGGAAATTTCTTCGATACGTTGTTTGGCTTGGTTTACTAAACTCTGAGCCGTTTCATAACCTTTTTTAAGATTTCCTTGTGTAATTTCATATAAATTGGTTTCCGCAGTGTCTAACAAATCGAAGACATCCATTCCTTCATCGTAACAATCTTCAATTAATTTACTAGAAATAGAAATTAAACTTCTTTGAATAAATTTTTGAAGAATAATTCGGGCATGGAAAACAATATGTGCCGAAGAGGCAATTTTTTGAGTAAGTTGAATCAGATAAAAATCGCTACCCGCTAATTCTAATTTTCCATTTCTTTTTAATTGTGCAGAAACGGTTAATAAATCGATAGGTTGCGGAGGTGTGCTATGGAATAATTGGTTGATGGCTTCGTAAATATATTTATGTGCTTCTTTGTAAAACACATCTGGATTTAGTAAATCAATTACTTCGCCAGGTGCTTTAATATCAATTAACATAGCTCCTAAAACTGCTTCTTCAATATCAACAGCTTGTGGAGGTAACTTTCCTTTTTCTAAATTAATAATAGTAGTTTTATCTACTCGAACAGGGTTTATATTTAACGATTTTTCCATACTGCGAATGTAATGTAATTAGTAGAGAAAATAAATTTAACTTGTTAGCGAAACACTGTTAACAAGTTACTACTATTTGTTAACATGTCAAAAAAAATCCGTCTAATCAATAGAATTGAAGAGACGGATTTTTCGGAAATATTTTATTTATTTTTCAGAAAACTCGCCCATATTAGCGTATTTATCCATTCTTTGCGCAACTAAATCTTTTGTTGATAAGTCTTTTAATTCCTTATAAGATTTAGTAATATATTTTTCAACTGTTTTGAACATCGTTTCTTTATCACGATGCACGCCGCCTAATGGTTCTGGAATAATATCGTCAATTAATTTCTGCTTTTTCATATCGATAGCTGTTAACTTTAAAGCTTCAGCTGCTTGTTCTTTAAATTCCCAACTTCTCCATAAAATAGAAGAACAAGATTCTGGAGAAATTACAGAATACCAAGTATTCTCTAACATAAATACTCTATCACCAACTCCAATTCCTAATGCACCACCGGAAGCACCTTCACCAATAATGATTGAAATGATTGGTGTTTTTAAAAGAGC
>MGWJ01000176.1:0-2993 GCA_001800945.1 Flavobacteria bacterium RIFCSPLOWO2_12_FULL_31_7 | reverse complement strand
ATATTAAATTTCTCTGCCATTTTCATTAAACGTAAGGCTTTACGGTAACCTTCAGGATTGGCCATACCGAAATTACGCAATTGACGCATTTTCGTATTGATTCCTTTTTGTTGTCCAATAATCATATACGACTGACCGTTTATTCTACCTAAACCACCAACCATTGCTTTGTCATCTTTGAAACTTCTGTCGCCAAATAACTCCAAAAAAGTACCATCTGTTAAGTTAGTAATATATTCTAAAGTATAAGGTCTGTTTGGATGACGAGACATTTGAACTCTTTGCCAAGCTGTAAGATTCTTATAAATATCTTTTTTAGTTTGCTCTAATTTTTCTTCTAGTTGTTTACAAGTTGCAGAAACATCAACATCGGATTCTTGCCCTAAAACAACGCATTTTTCCATTTGATCTTCCAGCTCTTTTATTGGCAATTCAAAATCTAAATATTCCATAAAAGTTAGTTTTGTTTAATTTGTTTGTAATTACAAAGATACTATTTAAAAATTATTTGAATAATATTTGAACCGTTATCTAATTATTTTTTTTGTTGTTTCGTATTAATCCATTCAAAATCACTGTAATAAGAATAATTGCTGCACCAATATAAAAAGAGAAACTCATTTGTTCGTTTTTCTCAAAGATTAATACCGCTAAAGCAATTCCATAAACAGGTTCTAAATTAATGGTAAGCATAACTGTATATGGTGAAATATACTTCATAACTTGAACTGATGCGATAAATGCGTAAGCCGTACAAATGGAAGCCAAGATAAATAACCACATTAAATCTGAAGCAGTTATGGTGAAAAATTCACTTGTAAATTGTCCGGTAAATAATAAAAAGGCACTTAAAAAAAGTACACCACCAAACAATTCGTAAAATGAAACAATTGTAGCATCAATTCTTTGGGCAAATTTTCCGTTTATAATTGAAAAACTTGCAGATAAAAATGCCGAAGTCAAGGCTAAAAGTACACCATGCATCGTACCTGACATATCACTAGTTAAACTTTTTTGAATAAAATTAGGCTCTGAGGATTCGATTACAAAATACAAACCAATTAGCACTACTAATCCGAAAACAATTTCGTACCAAACCATTTTTCTTTTGTAAAAAATAGGCTCTAAAATAGACGTAAAAAAAGCACCTGTGGACAAACATGCCAATGTGATTGATATGTTCGAAACTTTAATAGCTTTAAAAAACGTAATCCAATGCAATGCAATGATTAATCCTGAAATCAGTAATAAAACTATGTCTTTTTTGGATAATTTGAAACTTGTTTTTTTATAGAAAATGTAGCCTAAAATAATCAAAACCGCTAATAACATACGCCACCAAACTAAAGGTAAAGCATCTAATGAAATTAGCTTTCCTAAAACGGCTGTAAATCCCCAAATGAATACAATTAAATGGAGATGTAAGTTGTGTTTTAAGTTAACGTCTGGCATTTCTTAATAAATAAAAAGCTAAAATTCCGAAAACAATATTAGGGAACCATACGGCTACAATTGGAGGAATACTTGATTTTTCCGCTAATGTACCGAAAATTTTATCAAAAAACACAAATGAAAATGCTACTAAAATACCAATAGCTAAATTCACCCCCATTCCACCTCTACGTTTCATTGCAGAAACCGCAACTGCAATAATCGTTAAGATAAATGCAGAAGCTGGAATACTGAATTTCTTATATAAAACTACCAAATACACATCTAAATTTGAACTTCCTTTAGCTCTTTCCTTATCAATAAATTTAACCAAATCAAAAATATTCATGGTTTCCGCCACATAAACTACTGGAGTTAAATCATCGGGTTCAAATTCGAATTTCCTGGTTAGTTTTTCTTTTTTTTCAATAACATCACCATTTTTTCCAACTGTTCTTTTTACATAATTAAATAAAGAATAATCTTTAGTTTTTTCGTTATATTTTACACGATTGGCGTATAGTTTATATTCTAATTTATTATCATTGAATTTTTCGTAGATAAAATCAAATCCCGTTTTAGACAATACATTATAACTACTTACATACATGTATTCGTTTGGATTCACTTGTCTAAAAATATCAGAAGTTTGCCTTGTTTCTACATTTTTTTTAAGATACGTATACCTAAAATCCCAATATTTTTCACTGGCATCAGGCAAGATAAAGAAACCCATTAATAAAGTTACAAAAGATACCAAAGTTGCCCCAATAAGATAAGGTCTCAAAAACCTTGTGAAGGAAATTCCAGAACTTAAAATCGCGATAATTTCACTGTTATTAGCCAATTTAGAAGTAAACCAAATAATAGACAAAAACAGAAAAATTGGAAATAATAAATTGGCAAAATAGATGGTAAATCCGTAATAGTACACTAAAACATCTTTAAAAGCGACTTTATTTTCAATCATACGATTGATTTTTTCCGACACGTCAATAATAATTCCAATAGGAATAAACATAAACAACATCGCTGTAAATGTGATTAAGTATCTTTTAAATATGTACCAATCTATTTTTTTCATATTTGTATTATTGATGTTTAATTGTTTATTTGCAATCCCTTTTAAACGTTTAAACCTATAAACTCTTAAACTAAAATCTTACAATCTCGTAGCTACTTTTTTAACCATAACTTCTTTCCATTCTCTGAAAGTTCCTGCTAAAATTTGTCTTCTTGCTTCACGAACCAACCACATATAAAATCCAAGATTATGAATCGTAGCAATTTGTTTTCCTAAAAATTCGTTAGCAATAAATAAGTGACGTAAATACGCTTTTGAATATTCAGAATCTACATAAGTATGCCCCATAGCATCAATAGGAGAAAAATCTTCTTCCCACTTTTTATTTTTGATATTGATAAAACCTTCTGATGTAAACAACATTCCGTTTCTGGCGTTACGAGTTGGCATGACACAATCGAACATATCAATTCCTAATGCGATATTTTCTAAAATATTGGCAGGCGTTCCCACACCCATTAAATAACGAGGTTTGTCT
>MGWJ01000175.1 GCA_001800945.1 Flavobacteria bacterium RIFCSPLOWO2_12_FULL_31_7 | reverse complement strand
TTCCAGTGACTGGAATAAAGGCTTCGGGTTGGTAATAATCGTAATAAGAAACAAAATATTGCACTGAATTATTCGGAAAAAATTGCTTGAATTCCGAATACAATTGTGCTGCTAAGGTTTTATTGTGTGCTAAAATTAAAGTTGGTTTTTGAACTTCTTGCACGACATTAGCTACGGTAAATGTTTTTCCGGAACCGGTAACTCCTAATAAAGTTTGGTATTTTTCACCATTAATGATTCCTGCTGCTAATTTTTCAATGGCTTGTGGTTGGTCGCCGGTTGGAACATAATCGGATACTACTTTGAATTTCATATAAAGTAAGAAGTTAGAATTGCGAAGTTAGTAAAACCCTTTCAGTGTGACAAATGTTGAGGTGAGTTTGACTGCCGCGAATTATCGAATTTTTCGAATAAATTAAACCCAACGTTTGTCATGCTGTAAATCATCTCTTATTATTTCCTTTTAATGTTTTATGTGAATTGTTTTGCTTGAGATTCTTTAATTTTGATGTATCTTCGATTTTATAGTAACAAAATATTGTTGATGGGCACGCAGATTTTAAGGATTTGAAAGGATTGGTTTTGATTGCGTGAGACCCTTTCAGGGTGACAAACTGTGTGGACACGTTGTGGTGAGTTTTTACCGCAAAGAGCACAAGGATTTACGCAAAGTTCGCAAAGTTTTTTATTTTTCGGTAATTTCTGTTAAATAGGGAAAATTAAAAAGTATGAATGTATCCCAACGTAAACTCACTATAATCCGCTTGTCCTAGTCTGGAAACGATATGTCCACCAACGTAAAAGTTGTTTTTTGGTTGTTTGTAGGTGTTGAATAAATAGTATTTTAATCCTAATTTTCCTGAGACAAAACGTTTGAGTGTGTAGGTTGAGCCTTCTGCTTTTCCGTTTTCGTAAAGTCCAGTTTGTTTATTGATTAAAGTGGCGTCTAAACGGAATTCGGCTGGGAAAAATGGTCGGAATAGGGTTAGACCTACTTCAGTTTCTATTGCTACGTGTTGCATTAATAATTCGTAGTTTAAACCAATTCCGATGCTGCTTGAATTTAAGAATGGATTTTTTTGAAGTTCAGGATAATCTTGTGAGACTAAATTATTTCCTTCTTTAATATATTTGTAGTTATTCGTGTAATTTCTCATATATACACCTAAACCCACTTTGTGCGTTTTGTTAAAGATTTTTCCATACATAAAATCTATTGAATAGACATTTCTTCTGTAATTGTAAAAGCGATATAAAGCGTGTTCTCCAATTCCAGTTTGAACCGAAATGAACGATTGTTTGCTTTTTTGAATATCCTTTTTAGAAACTACTTTTTCAATTGAATTACTGTCTTTATTGAATCCGTCATACGTGATGTTTAAACCAAGAGCTAACGTATTGATTCCGTTATTTGGCCATTGAATATGACCATTGGAATAATGTAAATAGTTGATGTTTATCCTTGATTGAAAGTTGTTTTTTTGGAAAATATTGTAATATAAACCCAAGCGGAAAGCATAAGTAAAATCGGTTGAAATGGCTTTGTTTTGCCAATTTTCATTAAAATCATATTTTTTGGTATGATAGGCAATTCCAATAGCAGAAAGTAATTTTAGTTTTTCGTTTTTAAGAAGAATAGGTTTTTCGATATAAGGTAAAAGCGAAACAGAATATCCTATTTTATCGGTATTTCCGTGATTAGCCACTTGTAAAATCACACCAGTATAAGGATTTCGCAAATGTTTGACCCAGTTTAAAGAATCATTATGTTGGATTCCGAAACCTATTCCAACGGTTTGACTAGCTTTTAGTTTTATGAAAGTATTATCTGCTGATGAAGTTTCACCAATGGAATATTCGGCAAAAATGTGTTTTTTTTGAGCGAATATACTCGTAATTCCCAATAAGAAAAAGAATATTATTTTGTTCATTTTGGGACTAATTGTTTAAACAGTTTTGATTTTCAATTCCTCAATTTTGGATTTTACATCTTCATGAGAAATGGTATTACTGTTTTTTATATCTTCTTCTGCTTTTAAAATATCTGAATTATATTCCTCAATTAGTTTTGACATATTCATAATCTTGAAATTTTATCGAAATTACAATTTTTCTGCTAAATACTTACCAGTCAAAGATTTTTTATTTTTCGCGACTTCTTCCGGAGTTCCAAAGGCGACTAATTGTCCGCCATTTTCACCACCTTCTGGACCTATGTCTATGATGTAATCCGCGCATTTTATTAGTTCTAAATTGTGTTCAATTACGATAATAGAATGTCCTCTTTCAATTAAAGCTTCGAAAGATTTTAATAATTTTTTAATATCATGAAAATGTAATCCAGTCGTTGGTTCATCAAATACGAAAAGCATTTTTTCTTTGGTCGCACCTTTGACTAAAAACGAAGCCAATTTGATACGTTGTGCTTCACCACCAGAAAGCGTAGAAGATGATTGTCCTAATTGAACATAGCCTAAACCAACATCTTTTAGCGGCTGTAATTTTTGTGTAATTTTAGTTTGGCCATGTGTTTCGAAGAATGTCACGGCCTCATCGATAGTCATTTTTAATAAATCGTCGATGTTTTTACCTTCGAAATTGACTTCTAAGACTTCTTTCTTGAAGCGTTTTCCGTTACAGGTTTCACATTCTAAATGCACATCGGCCATAAATTGCATTTCAATCGTAACTTCTCCATCACCTTTACAAGTTTCGCAACGGCCACCATCTACATTAAAAGAGAAATGTTTAGCTTGGTAATTTCTTAATTTTGATGTTGTTTGTTTGGCGTATAATTCTCTGATATCATCATAAGCTTTGATGTATGTTACTGGATTCGAACGTGAACTTCTTCCTATTGGATTTTGGTCTACGTATTCGATGTTTTTAATGTGTGAAAAACTACCTTCTAAATCGGTAAATTGTCCTGCTTTTTCTCCTAAACCTGTCAGTTTTTTTTGCATTGCTGGGAATAAGATTTTCTTCACCAACGTACTTTTTCCACTTCCAGAAACTCCAGTAATTACGGTCAAGCAATCTAATGGAAACGTTACATTTATGTTTTTTAAATTATTTTCGCGAGCACCAAAAACATCAATATGATTTTTGAATTTTCTGCGTTTTTTCGGAACCGTAATTTCTTCTTTTCCGTTTAAATATCTTGAAGTTAACGAATCAGCTTTTAAGATTTCTTCATAGGTTCCTTGTGCGACTAAATTCCCACCTAAAGTTCCTGCTTCTGGACCAATATCGATAATCATATCGGCAGCTTTCATGATATCTTCATCATGTTCTACGATAATAACCGTGTTGCCTAATTTCTTTAAATTTAACAACACTTCAATTAATTTTTCCGTGTCTTTTGGGTGTAAACCGATACTTGGCTCATCTAAAATATACATCGAACCTACTAACGAACTTCCTAAAGATGTTGCCAAGTTAATTCGTTGCGATTCACCACCAGAAAGTGTTGCTGATTGGCGGTTTAAGCTCAAATAATTTAAACCTACATTATCTAAAAACTGTAATCTATTATTGATTTCTAACAATAAACGTTTCGCTACTTTTAAATCGTATTCTGATAATTCAATCGTATTGAAAAACGGAATTAGTTTGATAATTGGCAAATCGACTAAGTCAGAAATGGTTTTTCCAGCCACTTTTATATTGTTGGTTTCTGGACGTAAACGTTTACCATTACAAGTATGACATTTGGTTTTTCCTCTGTAACGAGAAAGCATTACACGGTTTTGAATTTTATAATTATTAGCTTCTAAATCTTTAAAAAACTCGTTTAAGCCTGTGAAATATTTGTTACCGTTCCAAATTACTGCTTTTTGTTCGTCAGATAATTCGAAATAAGGTTTGTGAATGGGGAAATCAAAATGATGTGAATTATTTACCAATTGATCTCTGTACCAACCCATACTTTCGCCACGCCAAGGGAAAATCGCATTTTCATAAACAGAAAGTGCCGTGTTTGGTACGACTAATTCGCTATCAATTCCAATCACACTTCCGTAACCTTCACAAGTTGGACAAGCACCGTAAGGATTATTAAAACTGAATAAGTGGATGTTAGGTTCTAAGAAATCTAAGCCGTCTAATTGGAAATTTGAGTTAAAAATGGAACGCTGAGAAGTGTCGGGTTCTTTTAGATACAATTCGCCTTTACCTTCGTAAAAAGCAATTTGTAGCGCGTCGGCAATTCGGTTTAAGAATTCTTCATCAGATTTGACTACAATTCTATCAATGACTAATAAAATTTCTTTGTCGGCCATTGTGTTTTCGTCAATCATTTCTAAAGTCGAAACAAAATCGTCTAAACGAACCGTTTGATTGTCAACCAAAACACGAGCAAAACCTTGTTGTAATAAGACTTTTAGTTTATCATGTAATTTTCTGCCTTCTTCTAAATGAATCGGAGCCAATAATAACCATTTCGAATCAATTTCTAAAGATTGAATGTGTTTGACTACATCTGAAACGGTATGTTTTTTGACTTCTTCACCAGAAATTGGAGAATATGTTCTACCAATTCGAGCATATAATAATTTTAAATAATCGTAAATTTCGGTTGAAGTTCCAACTGTTGAACGCGCATTCGTTGTGTTTACTTTTTGTTCAATAGCGATAGCTGGAGCGATTCCTTTAATGTATTCTACTTTAGGTTTGTCTAATTTCCCTAAGAATTGACGCGCATAAGAAGATAAACTTTCAACATATCGACGTTGACCTTCTGCATACAAAGTATCAAAGGCTAAACTTGATTTTCCAGAACCTGATAGTCCAGTAATAACTACCATTTGATTTCTTGGAATGGCTACATCAATATTTTTTAAATTGTGCAATTGTGCACCTTTTATCAATATGAATTTTTTGGGTTCTAAAGTAGAAAAATCAGGTTGCATCGTTGTGTTTTTATTAAAGATTTGCAAAGATAAGAATTGTTAAGCTAAAATGACAGTTAGTTTAATTTTTAGCGTTTTTTTACCAAAACAAATATATAAGTTAACGTTTTCGTACAGAAATTCAAATGTTAAAAACTATACATGAACTATACACATAGGTGTAGTTTGGTTTTTAAATGTTAGTATTGAGTTGAATTTTGATTCTTTTTTCTATTGATTATTATGGTTTTAGTAGATTCTATAGAAAGTATAAAGTGTATAGTTTGTATATCAACGAAATCAATTGTTTAAAAAAAGTAAGCTTTAATTTTACAATTAATAAATAATAACCCAAAAAATTAAATATTATGAAAAAAATTACCTTATTTATTTTTATTTTGATAATTTCTTTAGGAAATGCGCAAACTTTAGAAGGAACTTGGAAGATGAGTCCACAAGCTGGTGCATTTGGAGTTGGTCCTAATCAAGGCGACACCTCTTGGTTTGCGAATAGTTTGACTGATGTAACTACGAGGGCTTGTTTCTTTGATGATTTATATGTTTTTAATACTGATGGAACGTTTAACAACGTTTTAGGTACACAAAGTTGGATTGAAGGTTGGCAAGGTGGTTCAGATACTTGTGGTACACCTGTTGCTCCTCACAATGGTTCTAACGCAGCA
>MGWJ01000174.1:7087-19030 GCA_001800945.1 Flavobacteria bacterium RIFCSPLOWO2_12_FULL_31_7 | reverse complement strand
CCTGTAACACCAACTATTTCTCCATGGTAGTTGTAAAACAATCTCATTCCTACAATTCTTGTTAAAGCAAAACTGTTATAAGTCATGTACACACTACCAATTCTTTTTACTCTTCCATAGTAATCGTAGTTGATAAAAACATTACCAATGCGTCTTACTCTTCCGTAGTTATCATGCTCAATTCTGATACCTCTAACACCTCTATTTTCTATGTTAGTTGTAGTTGGAACACCACCACGTCTTGCAATATAACTACTGTTTCCAGTATTGAAATCGAAATCTCCGTTTGGAAAAACATAAAAAGTAATTCCTCTTTCTCTAAATTCTATTGGTTCAGCATCTCTGTAATCAATCGCATAATAATCGTTATGTCCGTTGTGACCATTTCCATTATGATGACCGTTTCCGTTTCCACGTCTGTCAGTTCTAATTTCTTGTGCAAAAGTTGCGTTTAACATTAATAAAAAACTGGCAACTAAAAATGTAATTTTTCTCATGATTTCTAAATTTTAATGGTTAAACATTTTACGAATTGTTTTCGTTAATTAGGTAGTTCCAATTGCTGTGCCAAATGACAATTTGTATGTGATAACGAAATGATAACGACTTGTTAATGATTTCTAATAACTTGATTATGAAGTTTTTATTTGTTTTAAACTTTGTTCTACTTCCAAAAATCTAAAAATTAAGGTTTAAATTTTTTATACTTTTAACTTTTTACTTGGCTCTTCATTATGAATTTAGTATTTTAGCACAAATCAAAAACCACAATGAAAAAGTCGATAGCCATTTTATTAGTATTAGCCAGTCAAGCAATTTTTGCCCAATATCCAAAAGATTATTTCCGATCACCTTTAGACATTCCAATTAATTTATCAGGTACTTTTGGAGAACTTCGCCCCAATCATTTCCATTCCGGATTAGATATTCGTACCAATAATGTAGAAGGTTTACCCGTTTACGCTTCTGCAGATGGAACAATAATTAGAATTAAAGTTTCTGCATTTGGTTATGGAAAAGCTTTATATATTGCTCATCCAAATGGATATACAACGGTTTACGGACATCTTCAAAAATTTAATGATAAAATTGAAGCTTACGTAAAAGAACAGCAATACAAGCAAAAAAGTTTTGAAGTGGAATTGTATCCGAGTACTTTAAAAGTTACTAAATCTGAGATTATTGCTTTATCTGGAAATTCTGGTGGTAGTGGAGGACCACATTTACATTTTGAATTTAGAGATACAGCTACTGAAAAAATTATCAATCCGATGGCTTTTGGAATGAATAAATTGATTAAAGATGAAATGAAACCAGTCATCTCTAGTCTTATGGTTTATCCTGCCAATGATTCTACATCTGTAAATAAAAGTAAAAATCCTGTTAGTTTGTCGTTACAAAAACAAGTCGATGGTTCCTTTTTAGCTTCAAAAGTTGTAGCAAGTGGAAAAATAGGTTTCGCGCTTAATTCTTACGATTTATCAACCAATAATTATAATAAAAATGGAATTTATAAAGTCGTGAGTTATGTAAATGGTTCGCCAAATTTTAAATTCGAGTTTGATACTTTTGCTTTTGACGAATCGAAACATATCAATTATTTTATAGATTTTAGTCGTTATAAAAAATTAAAACAACGTTTCCAAAAATTATTTATTAAAGAAAGTTATCCATTATCTTTAGTGAGCGGAAATACAAAAGATGGATTTTTAGACATTAAGCCAAATATAACTTACACTTATAAGATTGAAGTTTTTGACTATCATGGTAATAAAACCATTGTGAATGTGCCAATTTCTTTTGAAAAAGATACTAATGCAACAGTTGTATCTTCAAAAGGGAATTATTACATCAAAACAAAATCCGACTATAATTTCGAATTTGAAAAAACTGCTATTTATCTTCCAGTAAATGCTTTGTATGAAAATGCGTATTTAAATATTAGTGAAAAAGAGGGTGTTTTAGATATCGAAAACAACTTCGAAGCTATTCAAAATGGTTTAACTGTAACTTTAGATATGTCACATTTATCTGAAGAAGAACAGAAAAAAGCCTTTGTAGGAACGGTTTTAGGATTGAAATTAGAATATAATTCTTCTTTTAGAAAAGCGAATAAAGTGTCAGCTAAAGTAAAGGCTTTTGGAAAATATAAAGTCGGATTTGATAATGTGGCACCTCGAATTTATAATCCGAACTTCATCGAAGGAAGCAATATTTCTAAATTATCTACGTTAAGTGTTTCTATCAATGATGCGCTTTCCGGAATTGATACTTATAATGCGTATTTGAATGGGGAATGGATTTTAATGGAATACGATTATAAAACGAAAAAATTAGTTCACAATCTGAAAGACGGAAAAGTTGTTTCCGGAAAAAACGATATTAAAATTGTGGTTACAGATAAATTAGATAACACAGCCACATTTACCTCCAATTTTATATATTAATTTATGCGTTTGAATGTAAAGTCAATTCGATTTATATTATTTTTTATTCTGATTTCTTCTTTTACTTTAGCTCAAAAAGGAAGAATTAAAGGTGTAGTTTTAAACGAGAATGGTCAACCTATTGAAAATGTTTCAGTAAGTTCACCAAATTCTAATACGTTGACTAATAAAAATGGTTTTTATATTTTAGAAATTGATGCGAATTCAGAGGTTACGATTACATATTTGCAAAATAATTTTAAAAAATCAACGTATAAAGTCAATTTAAAACCTAATGAAGATTTTGAATGGAATCCTATTTTAAGTACGATTAATGAAGTAATTGAAACCGTTGTAATTACGGGTAAAAATAGAAAAATTAATGGAGCAACAGCTGTTTCTCCAGCTTTATTAAGAAGAATTCCAGGAGGAAATGCGGGTGTAGAAAATTTAATTAAAACCTTGCCAGGTGTTTATTCTAATAATGAATTGAGTACTTCTTATGCCGTTCGTGGTGGGAATTACGATGAAAATTTGGTTTATGTGAATGAAATTGAAGTCTATCGTCCGTTTTTAATTCGTTCAGGACAACAAGAAGGTTTGAGTTTTACGAATACTGATTTAGTTCAAAACATAGACTTTTATGCAGGTGGATTTCAAGCGAAATATGGTGATAAATTGTCTTCTGTTCTAGATATTGCCTACAGAAATCCGAAAACCTTTCACGCCGGTTTAGAAGCGAGTTTGTTAGGCGGAAGTGTTTTTGCTGAAGGTGTGTCAAAAAATCAAAAATGGAGTAATATTACGGGAATCCGTTATAGAAATAATTCACTTTTAGTTAAAAGTCAAGAAACAGAAACCAATTATAAACCCTCATTTTTAGATGTGCAATCGTTGTTTAATTTCAATTTAAACACGAAATGGAATTTTAGTTTCTTAGGAAATATTGCTCAAAATAATTACAATTATACACCAATTTCTCGTCAAACTAATTTTGGAACAATTAATGAACCTATTGCTTTGTTAATTCAGTATGAAGGTCAAGAAAAAGATAAATACACAACTGTTTTTGGTGCGATAAAATCAGTTTACGAACCTAATAAAAAAAATAAATACAAGTATATTTCTTCTGTTTATCATACCGTAGAACAAGAATATTATGATATTTTAGCCCAATATCGTTTAGGTGAAGTGGATGCAAATATTGGTTCGGAAACTTTCGGAGATGTTGTTTTTTCTCGTGGAATTGGTTCGCAATTAAATCATGCTAGAAATAATTTAGATGCCTTAATCGTAACAAACGAAATTAAAGGAAATCACAAATTAAACGATAACAATGTGATTGAGTGGAGTTTCAAACACAATTTTGAAAACATTAGAGATAGAGTAGTAGAGTGGGAAGTGGTGGATTCAGCAGGGTTTTCATTACCAAATCCGTTGTTAGATTACGTAAATGATCAACCGTATAATCCGTATTATGGGCCTTTAGCACCCTATCAAAATGTTAGGGCAAAAAACAATACTACAATTAATCGTTTCAACACGTACTTAAATTGGAATCACGAAGGAAGAATTGGTGAACATACTTATTTTGTAAATGCTGGAGTTCGTGGACAAGGTTGGTTAGTTTCTAATAATGGGTTTTCTGGCGACAATCAGTTTACTTTTTCACCTAGAGCACAATTTATTTTAAAACCGAAATGGGAAAAAGAAATGATTTTTCGTTTTTCTGTCGGAGTTTACAATCAACCTCCATTTTATAGAGAATTACGCGCCAATGATGGGAGTGTAAATCCAAACGTAAAAGATCAAAAATCAATTCATTTTGTATTCGGACATGATTATAGTTTTAAAATGTGGCAAAGACCCTTTAAGTTAGTGAGTGAAGCTTATTATAAAACGATAAACGATGTAAATACATACACTATTGATAATGTTAGAATTAGATATCGTGCCAACAATGATGCAACTGCTTATGTGTACGGAATTGATGGCCGTTTAAATGGAGAATTTGTTCCTGGAGTAGAATCATGGTTTACTTTTGGTTATTTAAAAACCGAAGAAAATCAGAACGGAAGAGGAAATATTGCGCGTCCAACAGATCAACGTTTAAAATTTGCCATTTTGTTTCAAGATTATATGCCAAACATTCCAAGTTTAAAAATGTATTTGAATTTGGTGTACAATACAGGATTACCAGGTGGTTCGCCAGCTTACGCGGATGCTTATGATTATCAAATGCGTTTGAACGATTATCGTAGAGCAGATGCTGGTTTTTCTTATGTTTTTAAAGATGCAAAATTGGGTGCTCACAGAAAATGGTTGTCAAATTTTTCTGAAATGTCTTTAGGTTTTGAAATCTATAATATGTTTAACAACCAAAATTCAATTACGAATACTTGGGTGCGAGATGTGTACACTAAAACACAATATGGTGTACCAAACTATTTAACGACAAGAACGTTTAATTTGAAATTGAGTATGAGAATTTAATTTCAAATTACTATATTTGATAGACAAAGTAATGAATATGAAAAATTATATATATATCCTTTTAGCTTCTAGCGCACTAATTTTTTCCTGTCAAGAAGAAAAAAGTAAACCGAAGGTAAAATATACAGAAAAAGAGGCAAAATCGCCACAAAAAGATACTACTAAATTAGAAGTAGCGGATTTACCTATTCAATTTGATGGTTCTAGTACTTTGGTTTATACGATTGGGAATTTAACGCTTGGCGATATCAATAAAAAAGGAAGTTATGAAACCACTTCCTATGAAGGTGTTGCTGGATTTAATGTTTCTAATTCCATGGAAAACGAAATTACGGGTTATTTGCAAAATTTAAAGTTTCAGGCAGTTGGTTCAGATTCTCTTCATGTTTTAACAGATAAAGTGATGCTAATTGAACGTGTATCGTTCATTAAAAATAACAAAATGTTAGTTTATATTTTAGCTGATGCCGATACGAATCAAGATGGTATAATTGATTCTAATGACATTAAATCATTGTATATTAGTTCTGAATTAGGTAAAAACTTCACGAAAATTTCTACAGATTTACAAGAATTAGTAGATTGGAAACATATCGAATCAACTAATAAAATCTTTTTCAGAACAATTGAAGATGCTAATAAAAACGGCGAATTCGATAAGAAAGACAAAATTCATTATCATTTTTTAAACTTAAAAGATAGTAAGGTTTCGGAATATTTTCCTTTGTAGTTTTTCTAAACACATAGGCATATAGATTTTTTGTTTATTTAATATGTGTTTAGGATAAACATAGCAAGCTTTGCGTAAATCTTTGCGGTTAAACTAAATTAAAATATCACTTTCCAAATCCGATTTTTCAATTTCAAAAGTATAATCTAGTTTCGAAACCAATTCAATCACTAGTTTTTTATACCAGTTTTCTGATTTCGGATGGATGTATATTTTTTCAATTAGTTGATTGATATCTACATCAATTTTTAATCCATCATTAATTTTAATATTATTTTCAGATAAATTGGAAATGATTCGGACTTCTCTTTCATATTGAAAACTTTTTCGTTTGAACATAAAAGGGAAAAACATATTATCGAAAGGAATGTATTCTTTTTTGTAGTCGATATAATTTACTTCGCCAATAAATTGACTATAATTAATTTCTGGTTTTAAAGCTTTTTGCAACCTTCCAATGGTCGATTGAATCGCTAAACCTTCATTGTTTTGAGTGAAAATTTGCCACATCGCAAACGATTCGTATTCATTGATATGCCAACTGCTTACTACTACTTTTTCACGATGTGATTTGTAGTAATCTAAAAATTCGGGATTGTTTTCAGATAGCTTTTTAATTTCCTCATAAGTTGGCTCGGAAAATGTGCCTTCATATTGATCTTCAAACTTATCGGAACGCGACATAAATAACTTTTGCGACATCAATAAATCTAAAAATTTAGACAAGTCTAAGTATTTCCAAACGATAGTATTTGGATCTTCGGGTAACTTAATGTTGTCGTTTTTTTTATACATTTTAAGTTATTTCGAAAGTATAAGTTTTACTCTAATGATTGTAATGCGACTAATCTCGCATATGTTCCGTTTTTCGCAATTAATTCGGCATGTTTACCTTGTTCTACAATTTCGCCTTTTTGCATTACAATAATGTTATCTGCTTTTTGAATAGTTGATAAACGGTGTGCAATTACAATAGAAGTTCTGTTTTGCATCATTTTTTCTAACGCGTCTTGAACCAATTTTTCACTTTCCGTATCTAATGCAGAAGTCGCTTCATCTAAAATCATTATTGGTGGGTTTTTCAATACTGCTCTAGCAATTGATAAGCGTTGTTTTTGTCCACCAGATAATTTTCCACCCGCATCACCAATATTGGTATTGATTCCGTTTGGAAGTGTTGATACAAACTCGTAAGCATTCGCTACTTTTAAAGCTTCAATAATTTCTTCATCCGTTGCATTAGGTTTTCCAATCAATAAATTATTTTTTATCGATTCGTTAAATAAGATTGAATCTTGAGTTACTAATCCAATTAAGCCACGTAAAGCGTGCATGTCCCAATCTCTAACTTCCACGCCATCAACCAAAATCGAACCATCATTAATATCATAAAAACGCGTTAATAAATTCGCAATGGTACTTTTTCCTGAACCCGATTGCCCTACTAAAGCCACAGTTTTACCTTTTTCCACTTCAAAAGAAAAGTTTTTCAACACATTTTCCTCTTGATACGCAAAATTGATATTTTTTACAGTAATTCCTTTATCAAAAGTATGTTTTACAAAGGCATCTGGTTTATTGGTTACTGTATTTTCTTGTTCTAACAAAGTAAAAACTCTTTCAGCTGCAGCCAAACCACTTTTCACTTGATAAGACGCTTTAGAAATTGCTTTTGCTGGAGTTAAAATGGTATAAGCAAGTGCTATATAACCAATAAATGCAGTAGCATCTAAACTTTTATCTAATAATACTAAATAACCTCCATAAAGTAATAATGATGCAATAGACATAATTCCTAAGAACTCACTCATTGGTGAGGCTAGGTTGTTTTTATTGGCAATACTTGTGTTTAATTTTAGTAATTTATAAATGGAAGCATTAAATTTTGAAATAAAAATATTTTCGGCATTATAACTTTTAACGACTTTTAATCCTGTTAAGGTCTCGTCTAAAGTTGAAATAAAAACACCTTGTTCATGTTGAGCTTGAACTGATTTTGATTTTAAACTTTTTCCAATTCTTGAAATGATAAATCCTGATACTGGAATAAAAATAAAGACAAAAAGGGTTAATTTAACACTGATGATTAACATCGAAAGTAAAGAAAAAACTATTGTTATAGGTTCTCTAATTATTAATTCAAAAATTTGGAAAAACGAATTCTGAACCTCACCAATATCACCTAACATTTTTGTCATTACATCGCCTTTTCTTTGATCTGAATAATAGGAAATAGGTAAGTGAATAATTTTGCTATATAATTTTTCACGTAAATCGGTTAAAACTCCATTTCTCAATACAGTTGATTGATTTGAAGCTAAATAGTTGAAGAAATTTTTTAATAGAGCAGTAGTAATTACAATTCCAACAACAAATAATAAAGCAGTTTGAATACCACTTTCGTTTGAAATAGTCGTAATTTGATAATTGAAATAATTGTTTAAATATTTACCTATTTTACCAAAACCTTCGTATTGTGGTTCAACAAAAACTTGTTTTGTTTTGTCAAATAAAACATTTAAAGTTGGAATTAAAGTCACCATTAGTAGAGTAGAGAACAAAGCATAAAAAATATTGAATACAATATTTAAGATGGCATTTCTCTTATACTTTTTTACGAAAGGGATTATTTTTTTTAAATTATCATCCATTAGTTTAATTTCATTTCAGTAATAATATTCTGAATTTTCGTATCTAAAAATTTATTTGCAGATTCGAAATCGTTTTTGTCTTCTAAAATAGCATTTACACTAAAATAGAATTTAATTTTTGGTTCTGTTCCGCTTGGTCTGGCGCAAATTTTACTACCGTCTTCTAAATAATAAATCAGCACATTCGATTTTGGAATGTCTAAATCAAAAGTTTCATTGTTTATTAAATCGCGAGCAGTTGTATTTTGGTAATCTTCAATACAAACTACACGTTGTCCATTGATGCTTTCCATCGGATTGTCGCGTAAATCAATCATCATTTGATTAATTTCTGCCAAGCCTTCTTTACCTTTTTTAGTTAAAGATATTAAATGTTCTTTATAAAATCCGAAATCTAAGTATAAGTTAATCAGTTCGTTGTATAAACTACTTCCAGAAGCTTTTGCTTGAGCAGCAATTTCACAGACCAATAAACAAGCTGCTACGGCATCTTTATCTCTAACCGCGTCGCCCACCATAAATCCGAAACTTTCTTCACCACCACCAATAAATTTTTGATTTGGGAAGTCTTTAATAAATTTTGCAATCCATTTGAAACCAGTTAATCCCACTTTGCATTCTACTCCGTAGGCTTCTGCTAAATCTAACATCATTGGAGTAGAAACAATGGTTGAACCGATAAATTCAGTTCCTGTAATTTTATCTGCACGTTTCCATTGTTCTAATAAAAAAGCTGTCATGATTACCATGGTTTGGTTTCCATTTAGTAACATCATTTTCCCATTGTTATCTCTAACGGCCACACCTAATCTGTCAGAATCTGGATCTGTACCAATCACAATATCTGCATTTACTTTGTCAGCTAAGGCTAAAGCCATTGTTAACGCTTCTGGTTCTTCCGGATTTGGTGATTTTACTGTTGGGAAATTTCCGTCAGGTATTTCTTGTTCTTTTACAATATTTACGTTCGTATAACCCGCTCTGGCTAAAACGGCTGGAATAGATTTTACAGAAGTTCCGTGTAAAGGTGTAAATACAATATTTAACTTTTCTTTTGCTTCTTTTGGTGTATTGAAACTTGCATTTTCAACTGTTGAATTTACAAACGCTTCATCAATTTTAGTATCAATATATTCAATTAAGTCTTCGTTAGCTGTGAATTTAATATCACTATATTTTAAAGCTTCAATTTCTGCAATAATTTCACCATCTTGAGGCGGAACAATTTGTCCTCCATCTTGCCAATATACTTTGTATCCATTGTATTCTGGCGGATTGTGTGAAGCTGTCAATACAATTCCAGAATGACAATTCAAATGTTTTAACGCAAATGATAATTCTGGAGTAGGGCGCATTTCTGAAAATAAATACACTTTAATTCCATTTGCTGAAAAAATATCAGCTACCACTTTTGCAAGCGTATTACTGTTTTTTCTACAATCGTAAGCAATTGCTACTTTTAAATCTTCATTTGGAAAACATTTTTTCAAATAGTTAGACAAGCCTTGCGTGTTTTTTCCCAACGTGTATTTATTGATACGATTGGTTCCAACGCCCATAACACCACGCATTCCACCTGTTCCAAACTCTAAGTTTTTATAAAAAGCATCTTCTAAACCTTTTGGGTCGGAAGTCATTAATTCTTTTATTTCTTCTTGTGTGTTTTGGTCGAAAGTAGATGTAAGCCATTCGTTAACTTGATCTAATATATTTTGTTCTATGTGCATAATCTTATTTTAATTTTTTTTGCTAACTGCAAATTTGCAGATTTTATTATTTGAATAATAAATTCATTTTATTATTCACAAACTAAACCCAAACTTGTCATGCTGAAAGCAGCTCGCGCAAACTATGTTGAGACGCTTTCAGCGTGACAAACTTTTATCTTAGGTCACAATTTTCGTCCTTAAAACTATAATGTCTCCGCTATTTTGTAGCGTTCTTCGTTGCTTTTTGTTCTCAATATAATTTCGCCTAAAAATCCAGCTAAGAACAATTGTGTTCCAATAATCATAGTGGTTAAAGCAATGTAAAATTCTGGCCTGTTGGTAATTAAACGAGCTGTTTTGTGAATGAAAAGCTTGTCAATTCCTAAATAAATAGTTAAAAGAAAACCGATAAAAAACATTAAACTTCCTAATAATCCAAAAAAGTGCATAGGACGTTTTCCAAATTTAGAAATAAACCAAATCGTAATTAAATCTAAAAATCCATTAACAAATCTATCGATACCAAATTTTGATGTTCCGTATTTTCTGGCTTGGTGGATTACGACTTTTTCACCAATTTTTGCAAATCCGGCATTTTTAGCTAAAACAGGAATGTAACGGTGCATTTCACCTGAAACTTCAATATTTTTAATCACCACATTTTTGTAGGCTTTTAATCCACAATTGAAATCATTTAACTTCACACCAGAAATTCTTCTTGCTGCCCAGTTGAATAATTTGGAAGGAATATTTTTAAATACAACAGAATCATAGCGTTTTTTCTTCCAACCAGAAATTAAGTCGAAACCTTGATTTTTTACTAAATCATATAATTCTGGAATTTCATCCGGACTATCTTGCAAGTCGGCATCCATAGTAATTACTACATCTCCCAAGGCTTTTGCAAAACCAGCGTGTAAGGCTTGACTTTTGCCATAATTTCGTAAAAACTTAATTCCTTTAATGTTGGAATTGTTTTTTTGTAAGTCTAAAATGGTTTGCCAAGACGCATCTGTACTACCGTCATCTATAAACAATACTTCATAAGAAAAGTTATGACTAGTCATAACTTTCTCAATCCATTTAGATAATTCGGGTAACGATTCTTGTTCGTTTAATAAGGGAATTACTAGTGATATATTCATTTATTCGTTATATGTTGTTTTGCTTTTCATAATTGCTGCTATAATCAAACCAATTATAGAAGAAAAAACAATTCCCATTGCACTTCCTTTGATAATGTTTGCAATTGAGTATTGATCGTTTTCTTTCATTCCTTTGACTGTTTCTTTTAAGATATCTTTTGGAGTATCAAATCTTTGCATCATTTCAACTGTTTTATTAATTGTGATTTCTAAGATTTGTTCTTTTGCAGCAGGATCAATAAAATTGAATAAAATATAATTGAAAATGTTCGCAATTACTATTCCTATTACAGAATATAAGAAGTAAACTGTGAATGCTTCTTTAAAATTAATAGTACCGCCCATTTCTTTTTTGGTACTCGCAACTACATAAACACCGAACATCAAATAAAATAGAACCATTCCAATTCCAATCCAAGAATTAGCAAATAAATTGATGTCAATTGTGTACATTAAAACAGTTAAAACAATTGAGATAACTGCTGAGATAATTCCAAATTTAATTCCGTTTTTCTTAATAGTTTCGTTCATAATTTTTAGTTTTTAGTTAGTTTGTACTATTAGTATAATTTTTGTTAAAAACGTTACACTGATTTTTGTACGACTTCAAAAACTTTACCGTCTTCAAATTTTAAGGTTTTAGATGGATATTTCAATAGCAAAGCATAATCATGAGTTGCCATTATAATTGTTTTTCCATTAGCATTAATTTTTTTCAATACTTCCATAATCTCGATACTTGTTTGAGGATCAAGGTTTCCTGAAGGTTCGTCTGCTAAAATTAATTCG
>MGWJ01000174.1:0-7045 GCA_001800945.1 Flavobacteria bacterium RIFCSPLOWO2_12_FULL_31_7 | reverse complement strand
CTTCCTGAATTTGGTTGTCCATTTCCACAGGATCTACCCATCCTGTAGCTTTTAAAACGAATAGTAAATTGTCTTTAATATTTCTGTCAGATAATAACTTAAAATCTTGAAAAACAATTCCTATTTTTCTTCTCAAATATGGAATGTCTTTTTCTTTTAAAGTGTTTAAGTCATAATCTACAATAGTTCCTTCGCCTTCTTTTAAAGGTAAGTCGGCGTAAAGTACTTTCATAATACTACTTTTTCCAGAACCAGTTTTTCCAATAAAGTATAAAAATTCTCCTTTTTGAACTTCTAAATTAATATCTGATAATATTAAATTGTTTTCTTGATATATAGAAACGTTTTTTAATGATAAAATCGTTTGACTCATAGTTACATAATTAATGTGTAAAAATAGAAACATTTCACGGCTTAACAAAATTATTGAACTAAATAATTTCAATTACAATATTTAAGATAATTTTTGCGTTTATAGTCATATCGATTTGATATATTTGAAATCTAAAAAGAATCTTACTATGAATATTTTAACCAAGCTATCCTTATTATTGCTTTTCGTTTCACAAACAATTACTGCTCAGCAATCTGCAGTTTATTTAGGACAAAATCAAGATTATGATAAAGCCGTTCAATTATACAAAGATCAGCAATTTCAAGCTTCACAAATTTTATTTGATAAGGTAAAAAGTTCTTCCACTTCAGAGGAAATTATATCAGATTGTGATTATTATATTGCAAATTGCGCCATAAAAACCAATCAGTCTGGTGCTGATGCTTTGATGGAATCTTTTATAGAAAATCATCCTACCAGTACAAAAAGAAACTCAGCTTATTTAGAAGTTGCACAGTATTATTTTGCAGAAGGAAATTATTCTCAATCGTTAAAATGGTACGAAAATATTCATGAACCAGATTTGTCAACTTCAGATATAGAAAAAGCTAATTTTCAAAGAGGTTACGCTAGTTTTTCAACCAAAAACAATAAAGATGCTTCCAAATATTTAAATAAAGTTGCGAATTCAAAAGAATATGGTAATCAGGCTAAATATTATTTAGGTTATTTGGCTTATGAAGGTGATAATTACGAAGAAGCTAATGAACTTTTCGGACAAGTTTCTGATCAAGATAAGTACAAAGAAAAAATGGGGTACTTTCAGGCAGATATGAATTTCAAATTAGGGAATTTTCAAAAAGCAATTGATTTAGGAGAACCACAATTGAAAAAATCTAACGCTTTAGAAAAGAGTGAATTATCTAAAATAATTGGAGAAAGTTATTTCAATTTAAAAAAATACGATAAAGCGCTTCCATATTTACAAGCTTACAGAGGTAAAAACGGAAAATGGACCAATACCGATTATTACCAATTAGGCTATGCTTTTTATCAACAAAAAGATTACGAAAAAGCCATTACACAATTTAATAAAATTATTGATGGGAATGATTTTGTGGCTCAAAATGCCTATTATCATTTAGCAGAAAGTTATTTGAATACGGATAAAAAACAACAAGCTTTAAACGCATTTAAAACAGCTTCTGAAATGACTTTTGATACTAAAATTCAAGAAGATGCGGCATTAAATTATACGAAATTAAGTTACGAAATTGGGAATCCTTACGTATCTACGCCAGAGATTTTAAAATCATTTATAGAAAAATATCCATCGAATCCAAATAATCAAGAATTGAAAGGTTTGCTGATTAATTCGTATATCACTTCTAAAAATTATTCAGAAGCATTGGTTTTATTAGAAAAAAATAAAACACCAGAAAACAAAGCAGCTTATCAAAAAGTGACTTTTTACAGAGGATTGGAAGTTTATACTGATGGAAAATATCAAGATGCTTTTGTACTTTTCAAAAAATCGTTATCAGAAAATAAAGATGCTAAAATAACAGCTCGTGCTACTTTTTGGAAAGGAGAGTGTGAATATAGTTTAGATCAATTTTCAGAAGCCGTTTTAACATATAAACAGTTTCTAAATAATGTTTCTGCAAGTGTAACTCCAGAATATAAAACGGTGAATTATAATTTGGCCTACGCCTATTTTAAAATTAAAGAGTATGAAAATGCAATTCCATATTTCAATACCTACATTACACAAGCAAAAGATGATAAAAACCGATTAACAGATGCGTATTTACGTGTAGCAGATTGTAATTATATTTCATCAAAGTATTGGCCTGCAATGGATGCTTATAATAAAGCAATAGAATTAAAATGTGTAGATGCAGATTATGCAGCGTTCCAAAAAGGTATGAGTTATGGATTTGTAAATAAAAACGAAAAGAAAATTGAGGATTTAAATAAATTCGTAGCTACATATAAAACATCGCAATATATGGACGATGCGTTGTATGAATTAGCGAATACTTACACGGTTGAAGAACAAAATGAAAAAGCAATTTCAACGTTTGATATTTTAATCAATACTCATAAAAATAGTACTTATGTAGCTAAATCGATATTAAAACAAGGTCTGATTTATTACAATACAGATAAAGATGATGCGGCGATTACTAAATTTAAAAAAGTGGTAGCTGAATTTCCAAATTCTCCTGAATCATTGGAAGCCGTGGCTACTGCGAAAAGTATTTACAAAGCGAATGGAAAAGTTGGAGAATACGCGGCGTGGGTGAAAACACTTTCATTTGTGGAAGTTACAGATGCCGAATTGGATGATGATATGTACGAATCTGCTGAAAAACAATATTTAGCCAACGTTCCTAAAAAAGCAATTGACGGTTTTAATAGTTATTTAGCGCAATTTCCTAATGGATTACACGCTTTAAAAGTACATTTTTATTTAGCACAATTATATTTTGCGGATAAATTGGAAAAAAACGCCATTCCTCATTATGATTATGTAATCGGACAACCTAGAAATGAGTTTACAGAACAGGCTTTAGTACGATTATCTGAAATTCATTTGAAAGATAAAAATTGTGATTTAGCAATTCCAGTTTTAAAACGATTAGAATCAGATGCTGATTATCCGCAAAATACCACTTTCTCACAAGCTAATTTGATGAAGTGCTATTACGAAAAACTAGATTATGTGAATTCTGAAATTTATGCAGATAAAGTTTTAAAAAATCCGAAAATGGATGATAAAATTAAAAGTGATGCCCAAATTATCATTGCACGTTCAGCTATAAAAACCAATAATGATGCAAAAGCCAAAGAAGCTTATGCGAAATTACAGAAAATTGCCAAAGGGGAATTAGCTGCTGAAGCTTTGTATTATGATGCTTATTTCAAAAATAAAGAAGGTAAATTTGAAGCATCTAACAAGGCAGTTGAAAAATATTCAAGTACATATTCTGGTTATAAATATTTCGGTTCGAAATCGTTATTAGTTATGGCGAAAAATTATTACGGGTTAAAAGATAGTTTCCAAGCTACTGAAATTTTACAAAGTGTGATAGATAATTTTGGAGAGTTTCCTGATGTCGTAGCAGAATGTCAAACGGAATTAGATAAAATCAAAGCGGAAGAAGCGAAAACGAATTCGTCGGTAACTAAGTAAGAGCCAAGTAAAAAGTAAAAAGAGCCAAGTAAAAACATTGCGAACCTTGCGAAAACCTTTGCGTCTTTGCGGTTAAAAACAAAATATATGAAATCGAAGATTCACGAACACAAAAAAAGCAATAAAAATTGCGTGAGTAATAAAGTAATTTTTAGTATCATCGCCATTTCAGCTATTCAGGTTGGTTTTTCTCAAAAGAAAGACGAAAATATTGGTAGTGAAGTGGTTAATATTGTAAAACCTTATACGCCAACTATTTCTGATGCTTTTAAAGTTAAGGAAACGCCAGCAGTGGAAGATGAAGTAGTGGAACCAAAAATTCCAATTAAATATCAAATATTCTCATTTCCAGTAGCATCTACTTTCGTACCTTCCAAAGGAAAAGCTGCAGATGTGGATAAAGAAGAATTAGAAAAAGGGTTTTCTAATTATGTTTCTCTTGGAGCAGGAAATTACGGAACTGCCAATGCAGAAGTTTTCCTTGCTCACCAATTGAGTAAAACCGATTATGTGGGCGGATTATTACGTCATTTGTCTTCACAAGGTGGAATAAAAGGAGTGGCTTTAGATGATAAATATTATACAACTGGTTTTGATTTTACTTACGGGAGTCGAACTAAAGAGATGAATTGGAATGTTGATTTAGGGGCCAAAAATCAAACTATTAATTGGTACGGCTTGCCAACTTCAAATATTAATTTTGACGAAACAACAATAAATTCCATCGCAGAAATGCAAAGTTACAACACTATTTCACTTGGCGGAAGAATGGAATTTAACGATGGTTTGTTTAATGATGCTTCGATGCAATTCAAACGTTTTTCAGATAAATTTGGTTCAGGAGAAAATAGATTTTTCGTAAAACCAGCGTTCGATTTCGAAATTATGGATAGCAAAATTAAAGCTTCTTTTGTAGTAGATTATGTAGGTGGTAATTTCAAAAAAGACTATTACAATGTTGAAGAAATGAAATACAGTAACGTAATTTTCGGAACTAAACCTAGCTTTTTATACCAACAAGATGATTTTTCAGTGCATTTAGGCGCAGGTTTATTTTACACTACAAATAAATTTAATGGTGCTTCTGATGGAAAATTCTTCGTTTACCCAAATGTAAAAGCTTCTTATAGATTAGTAGGAGATTTGATGATTGCTTATGCTGGTGCTGAAGGGAATTTAAAACAAAACTCTTATGCTGATTTCGTAGAGGGTAATCCGTTTGTATCACCAACTTTGTTTGTATCACCAACAGATAATTCTTACGATTTATATGTGGGAATGAAAGGAAAATTAGCTAATGCGGTTTCTTTCAATGTACGTGGTGGAATTAATAATGAGAAAAATAAGCCGTTTTTTGTTTCAAACGTTTACGACCCGACACTTACAAATAAACAAGGTTATCACTACGGGAATTCATTTAATGTGGTATACGATAATTTGAATACATTTAGTCTTTTCGGAGAAATTAAAGCCGATTTTTCTAAGAAATCTTCCTTCACTTTAAGTGGAACTTACAACACTTTCAAAGTGTCTAACTTACAAGAAGCGTGGAACTTACCACAACTAAAAGTAGAATCTTCGTTAAATATCGATTTTACAGAGAAATGGTATGGAGGAATGCAATTATTTTTCGTCGGAGAAAGAATGGATTTAGTAACGGTTCAAGATAAAACAGTAGTGATTCCAACTTTCAATCAAGAAAAAGTAACCTTAGATAGTTATTTCGATTTAAATGCTCATGTAGGTTATAAATACAACAAACGTCTAACATTTTTCTTAAAAGGAAATAATTTAGCGAACCAACAATATAACCGTTGGGCGAATTTCCCAGTTCAAGGTGTTCAAGTTTTAGGTGGTGCCAGTTATAAGTTTGATTTTTAATTTTTAAAACTTCAATATTCAAAATTAATTAAGTGAATAAAATTTTAATATCATTACTATTTCCTATTTTAGTGTTTTCTCAAAATATCAAAGGAAAAATCACGAATTCAAATAATGAACCGATTGCTGGTGCATCTGTTTATTTGGATGGAACAACAATTGGAACTTCAACTGATTCTGAGGGTTTATTTGAAATTTATTCCAAAAACAAATTCAATACTTTATTAATTGTTAGGTTTTTAGGTTACGAAGATGTAATTATAGCAAATCCATACGAAAAAGAGTTTTACAATTTTATTTTAACACCAAAAACAGATGTAATTGAAACGGTTGTTATTGTAAAAGATGGATTTACCAGAAAACAAAAATTACAATTGTTTAGAGAACAATTTTTAGGTACAACTAAGTATGGAAAAGCCTGTAAAATTTTAAACGAAGATGATATTGATTTTAATTACGATTTAGAACGATTTGTGTTTACAGCTTCGAGTTCAGTACCAATCAAAGTTGAAAATCCTTTATTAGGGTATACTATAGATTTTGATTTACAAGAGTTTTATGTAAAATTTAATTTTAAAGCGATACAATCAATACATGTTATACAAAGTATGTATTTAGGAACTGCAAAATATACTGAGGTAAGTTCAGATGAAAAAGCGATAAAAAACAGAAGTGATGTTTATTTTGGCTCTTCACCACACTTTTTTAAAAACATAATTGACAGTTCTTGGTCTGCAAAAAACTTCATTTTGTTCGAAGGAAAATTTAGCGTTAATGCGGCTAATTTTTTTAAAGTCATCAAGTCAGGTGATTTGTATGAAGTAACTGTTTCGCCAACAATTAAACCCGAATTTAATATAGGAAGTATTAAAAATGATGGCTTTTATGCTGATTTTAATCTTTTATATAACAAAAAACGCCAATCGAGAGTGATTTTTAAAACAGAAACGTTTTTTATTGATAGTTTTGGAAACAACACACACAGAGATCAAATTATTTTTGGTGGCGATATCGGACAACAAAAAGTAGGGAATACGTTACCTTTGAATTTTGAACCGGAAGTGGTTCTGAAATAAACTCTAAGTAAATCCGCCAAATCCATAATCTGTATACCTATAAACATGCCTAACTTCAAACAAAACATATTATCTAAATACCAAACGTTACTTCAAGATAAAATAGATATTTATCAGGATTTAATTGCTTCTTTAACAGATGATGCGCAAAATGATGCGAAGTCTTCAGCAGGTGATAAGCACGAAACTACTTTGTCAAAACTTCATATAGAACAAGAAAAAATTGCGAATAAACTGAAAGAAGCTATAGAACAGCAAGCTATTTTATCTAAATTAGATATTGAACAAATTTCAGATAATGTGGTTTTAGGAAGTTTAGTCAAAACCAATCATTTAACAGTTTTTGTTTGTACAGCATTGCCGAAAATAACTGTTGACAATCAGGCTGTTTTTGCCATTTCTCCTCAGTCACCACTAGGAATGCAATTGATGCATAAAACTATTAATTCCGAGTTTCCCGTTAACACAGTGACATACAAAATTCTCGAAATTTTATAATTGTAAGTAAAACTACTTTATTACTTCGTTTTAGTTTATTATTTGTTTTAAAAAACA
>MGWJ01000173.1 GCA_001800945.1 Flavobacteria bacterium RIFCSPLOWO2_12_FULL_31_7 | reverse complement strand
TTGCATAAATATACTAATTTAGCAATAATATAAAAATAGAATTCCTATTTTTTTTGTGATTTTTTTTCATTACTCCTAAAAAATAACCAAATTATTTATACAAAGCACAAAAAAAGCGCAACAAGTGCGCTTTTACAAATTTCTATTAAAAGTATGTTCTTAATACTGTAATAATTCTTTTAATTCTGTTTCGAAACGGGTTTTTGGTAAATATTGATCTTCAATAGCCTTTACAAATGGAATTGGAGATTCTAAACTACCTACTCTTTTCACAGGAGCATCTAAATATTGGAAACAATTTTCCATAATCAATGCAGAAATATCACTTGACATTCCACCAAACAATGTATCTTCTTGTAAAATAATACATTTTCCTGTTTTTTGTACGGATTCGAATATTGATTCCGTATCTAAAGGTTGTAAAGTTCTTAAATCTAATAAATCCGCAGAAATTTCAGGATTTTTTGCTAAAGTATCTAAAGCCCAATGCACTCCTGCTCCGAAAGAAATAATCGTAACATCTTTACCTTCTTTAATTAAAGCTGCTTTCCCAAAAGGAATCGTGTAATAATCTGTTGGAACATCTTGATACACACTTCTATATAATTGTTTGTGCTCAAAATACATCACTGGATTTGGATCATTAATTGCAGTATTCAATAAACCTTTAGCATCATAAGGAAATGCTGGATAAACAACTTTTAAACCTGGAGTTTTTGTAAACCAAGCTTCATTTGTTTGAGAATGGAAAGGTCCAGCTTGCGTTCCACCACCACAAGGCATACGAACCACAACATCTGAATTTTCCCCCCAACGGTAATGTTGCTTCGCCAATAAATTCACAATTGGATTAAATCCAGTTGATACGAAATCTGCAAATTGCATTTCCATAACTGCTTTATGCCCATTAATTGACAATCCGTTAGCAGCAGAAACTACAGCACTTTCACAAATTGGAGTATTTCTAACTCTTTCTTTCCCAAATTTTTCAACAAATCCATCTGTTATTTTGAAAGCACCACCATATTCAGCGATGTCTTGTCCCATAATAACTAAATTACAATGACGTTCCATAGATTGACTTAATGCAGATGAAATCGCATCAATTACACGGATATTTTCTTTCGCATCTGAATGGTTGAATTCTTCATGCGTATAAGGACGATACACGTCGTTTAATTCTTCATTTAAATCAGCAACAACTTCTGGAGCTGCTTGAGTAATTGCCCAATGTTCGTCGATTTCTGCTTTAACTTCTGCACGAATTTCTTCGTCTACTTCATCAGATAAAACATCAGTTAGTTTTAAATATTTTCTAAAGTTTTCGATTGGATCTTTTTCTGCCCACATGTCCATTAATTCTTGAGGAACATATTTTGTCCCACTAGCCTCTTCGTGTCCACGCATTCTAAACGTTTTAAATTCTAATAAAACTGGACGAGGATTCTCAATCATTGACGCTTTCAAAGCTGTAATTTTGGTATAAACCTCTAATATATTATTTCCATCAATAATATGACTTTCCATTCCGTAACCTACACCTTTATCGGCAAGATTTTCACAACGATATTGTTCGTTTGTTGGTGTTGAAAGTCCGTAACCATTGTTTTCAATTACGAATAGAACCGGTAAATCCCATACAGAAGCAATATTTAAAGCTTCATGAAAATCACCTTCAGAAGTAGCGCCTTCACCTGTAAAAACAGCGGTTACTTTTCCGTTTTGTTTTAGTTTATTAGCTAGAGCGATTCCGTCAGCTACACCTAATTGTGGCCCTAAATGCGAAATCATACCAATGATTTTATATTCTTGTGTTCCGAAGTGGAAACTTCTATCGCGACCTTTTGTAAAACCGGTAGCTTTACCTTGCCATTGCGAAAATAATCTGTGTAATGGAATTTCACGAGAAGTAAAAACCCCTAAATTTCGGTGCATTGGTAAAATGTATTCATCTTTATCCAAAGCACAAGTTATTCCAACAGAAATAGCTTCCTGACCAATACCTGAAAACCATTTTGACACTTTTCCTTGACGTAAAAGGATTAGCATTTTCTCTTCAATTAGTCTTGGTTTTACTAATTTTTTATATAAATAAATTAATTCTTCGTTAGTTAAATTCTGTCTTTCAAAAATCATAATTGTTGTTGTAAAATTTTGCTCAAAAGTAATAAAAATAACATTTTAAACGAATTATGTTAAGATATTATTTTGTTAAAAAATGAAATTATAATTTGAATCTTCTAATTGATATTAAAAATCATAAAAAACTAGAAACATCTAACTTCTGCTTCTAACTTTTTCTATCTTTGCCAAAATTAATTTATTAGAACATGTCATTACGTTACAGATTAGCATTTTATTTATTTGGTTTATTGATTGGATTTTATTTTGTGGGTGAATTTTTATCAGCGAAAGCAGAATCTAAAGGTGTAACTTTTTGTTATTTCCCAAATTGTAGAGTAATTAAAGATATTAGAAGTAAACCTTTTAAAACTTCGGCTGCTGTAGATAGTATTTTTGCTAAGAAATTGACAAACATGAAGGAAATTGATGCGGCTATTTCTAATGGAGATGTAGATTTTGAAAAAAGTAATGTTCCATATAAAAATGGTAAAAAATACGTTATTGAATCTCAATTATCTGAAAATAAAAAAGTTACCATGACAATCATAAACGAAACCAACAGGGTAATTTTAGAAGACATAAAATTTAATTAATTATTTTTTATTTTTACTTGTATATCTAAAAATTGAGTGTATATTTGCACTCGCAATACGGAAGTAAAGAGATTTATTGGGGCGATTAGCTCAGCTGGTTCAGAGCATTCCGATTGTATCGGGAGAGTCGGGGTCAAAAGATAAAGAAAACATATTGGGGCAATTAGCTCAGCTGGTTCAGAGCACCTCGTTTACACCGAGGGGGTCGGGGGTTCGAACCCCTCATTGCCCACAAAGCATTTCAATTTCATTGAGATGCTTTTTTTTTACGCCAAAGTTTATTTATATGCCATTTATCGTTTACATACTCCACAGTTCTACTAAGAACAAATTTTATATTGGATTTACTTCCGATTTAGAAGAAAGAATTATCAGACACAATCAAAAAAGCAAAGGTTTTACTGGAAACACTAATGATTGGAAAATTGTTTATACAGAAACCTACACTACAAAATCAGAAGCTTTATCAAGAGAAAAACAAATAAAGTCCTGGAAAAGCAAAATTAAAATTCAAGAATTAATTTTAAGTAAAGATTAGCTCAGCTGGTTCAGAGCATCCCGATGCAATCGGGAGAGTCGGGGGTTCGAACCCCTCATTGCCCACAAAGCATTTCAATTTCATTGAGATGCTTTTTTTTTACGCCAAAGTTTATTTATATGCCATTTATCGTTTACATACTCCACAGCTCTACTAAGAACAAATTTTATATTGGATTTACTTCCGATTTAGAAGAAAGAATTATCAGACACAATCAAAAAAGCAAAGGTTTTACTGGAAACACTAATGATTGGAAAATTGTTTATACAGAAACCTGCACTACAAAATCAGAAGCTTTATCAAGAGAAAAACAAATAAAGTCCTGGAAAAGCAAAATTAAAATTCAAGAATTAATTTTAAGTAAAGATTAGCTCAGCTGGTTCAGAGCATCCCGATGCAATCGGGAGAGTCGGGGGTTCGAACCCCTTTCCGAAAGAAAATCGGAACAAGCAATCGCCCACCAATATTTAACTCCTTAAGAAATTAAGGAGTTTTTTTGTGTCAAATTTTTAAATAGTTCAACTCAGTCGGTTCAGAGCATCCCTATTTTACAGGAAAAACAAAATAAATATTCACAACTTGTCATGCTGAAAGCATCTCACATCATATTACTCGCTATATAAAAAGACATGACAGGTTTCAAAAACCTGTGAGGTCTAAGCCCTAAAAAAAGCAATTTATTAAGCTTGACTTTATGTGACAAGTTTGTTGTAATCTTTTTTACCTACCTGCCTTATCCATCAAAGTAAAATCCACTAAAACCATTGCAGCTAAAGCTTCTACGACGGGTACAGCTCTTGGAACCACACACGGATCATGGCGTCCTTTACCTTGCTGTTCTATGATTTTACCATCGTTGGTTAAAACATCTTGTTTTTGTAGTAAGGTGGCAACTGGTTTGAAAGCAACTCGGAAATAAATATCCATTCCGTTGCTTATTCCACCTTGAATTCCGCCAGATAAATTTGATTTTGTGGTGCCGTCTTCGTTAAATAAATCATTGTGATCGCTTCCTTTCATTTTTGCTGCACAAAATCCGCCACCATATTCAAAGCCTTTAACAGCGTTGATTGATAACATTGCTTTTCCTAATTGCGCGTGTAATTTATCGAAGATTGGTTCACCTAAACCAATTGGTACATTCTGAATGACACAGGTAATCGTTCCGCCAACAGAATCTCCTTCTTTTTTAATTTCTGAAATATATTCTTCCATTTTAGCAGCCATTTCTAAATCTGGACACCTAACTGGATTGGATTCGATTAAATTAAAATCTAACTCTTGATAAGGTTTATTGATATACATTTCTCCAACAGAAGAAACAAAAGCATTGATTTTAATTTCAGGAATAATTTGTTTGGCAATCGCTCCAGCTACCACCCAATTAACGGTTTCTCTTGCAGAACTTCTTCCGCCACCTCGGTAATCTCTATTTCCGTATTTTTTATCGTAGGTGAAATCCGCGTGACTTGGGCGGAAAGTATCTTTTAAATGATCGTAATCGTTAGATTTTTGATTCTGATTTTCAACAATAAAGCCAATAGAAGTTCCTGTAGTTTTTCCTTTAAAAATTCCAGATAAAAATCTTACTTCATCCGCTTCTTTTCTTTGGGTTACTATTTTTGATTGTCCTGGTTTTCTTCTATCTAACTCAGACTGAATAAAATCCAAATCAATAGAAATATTTGAAGGACAACCATCAATAATTCCGCCTAAAGCAGCGCCATGAGATTCTCCAAAAGTTGTTAAAGTAAAAAGCTTTCCGATTGAGTTTGCCATCTGTTAATTTTTAAACAAAAATATCGAATGTTTTTTTTATATTAGCAAAAAACTACTAAAATGAAAAAAATATTATTTATTATCTTAAGTGTTTCATTATTTTCTTGTTCGAATGATGAAGATGCTGCACCTTCTGTGATTGAAACAAGTGATTTTACCAATGCTTTACCTTTAAATAATGGAAACTATTGGACCTATGATGTGATGGGAACTACTACAACTAGAGATTCATTATATATTTCTGGCGATACTATTATCGCACCAAACACTTACAAAAAATTTAAAAACAAAAACAATGTTGCAACTGGATTTTATTGTACATCAGTAAATAATAATGGTGTTAGAAAAGATGGTGGAAAGTTATTGTTAAGTGGTGACTTTTCTTTTGGTTTGGGAGCATCACTTCCGGTTGGATTAGATTTAAATTTAGTAGATTTTATTATTTTCAAAGAATATGCAACTTCAGGTGAAGTTTTAAATGAAAAATCGGGTTCCTTTTCTCAAGATTTTAATGGTGTACCCTTGACTGTAGAATACAAATTAAAATCAATTGGTGGTGAAAATTTTGCTAATTATTCTTCTCCAAATGGTGATCCTTATACGAATGTAAAATCTACAAAGATTATTTTGAATTTAAAAGTTACAACTACACAAGTTTTTGCTGGAATACCTGTAACAATAACCGTTTTAGCCCCTCAAGATGTGGTAACTTCTACACAATATATTGCTAAAAATATTGGAGTAGTTTACACCAATACCCTGACTACCTATACTTTAGATTCAACTGCTGCTACTACTTTAGGTGTACCGCCAACAAATACACAAACTCAAGAAGAATTTTTAGATACATTTCTTGTTAATTAACCTGCCTTCTTCCTGTTAAATTCCTTATATTTGCAATTAATCTTTAATACACATTTATGAAAAAAACACTTTTATTTGCATGTTTACTGTTGGGAGCAGTATTTGCACAAGCGCAGGACATTTCTAAAAATGCTTTAGGTCTAAGATTAGGTGATAATGATGGTTTCGGTGGAGAAATATCATACCAAAGAGGTTTATCTAAAAACAATCGTTTAGAATTAGACTTAGGTTGGAGAAATAGCAATAATGTTGATGCTATTAAAATTGCTGGTTTATACCAATGGGTTTGGAATATTGAAGGTGGATTTAATTGGTATGCTGGTGTTGGTGGTGGAATCGGTTCTTGGAAAGCCGAAAAGGTTAAAATTAATGGTGTGAATTATGGCGGTGACTCTGAAACTGTAAT
>MGWJ01000172.1 GCA_001800945.1 Flavobacteria bacterium RIFCSPLOWO2_12_FULL_31_7 | reverse complement strand
GTGGGTTGTGGGTTGTGGGTTGTGGGTTGTGAGTTTTGAGTTTTGGGTTGTGAGTTTTGGGTTGTGAGTTTTGGGTGATTTGTGATGAAGTGGTGTTTTAATTTGATTTAGTACAATTGTTACCCTGAGTGGAGTCGCCGACAATTGGAAAAGAGTTTCGTTTTTTTAATATATCTACAAAAAAAACTGATTCTTTTCTATGGCTGTTTCTAAAGCTTTGATTTCTTTTATTACTAGTTTTCTACTGAAAGAATCTATATGTTGTTTGTGATGAATGTCTGAACCTACGAAATCAATAAATCCAGCTTTTAAAAGTTTGTCTGCAGCTGATGCCACGTCTAAACCGTAATAGCCTACATTCGATAATAAATTTATTTGAAATTTTAACCCCATTTTTTTCAACTTTTCAAAATCTTTGAAGTTGGAATGGTAATACGAATAACGCTCTGGATGCGCCAAAACGGGTTGGTAACCTGCTAATTGTAATTCAAATAAATACTCGTGCAATTGTATTGGCGCATTTAAAAACGACATTTCCACTAATACATAATTGTCTTTCAAAGTCAATAATGGGTTCGATTTGAAATTTTCTATAAAATTTTCATCAATATAATATTCTGATGCTGCTTTTAAATCTAGTTTTTGAGCCAAATCTGTTAATTCACTTTCTACTGTTTTTTTGGCACTGTTAATAGTTTCTATGGTGTTGTTGTACACATTTGCCATCGTATGCGGCGAAGTGATACATTTTTTAAAACCAAAACCTATCATCGATTCTAATAAGAATTGACTGTCTTTAAGGTTTTTCGCACCATCATCAATGCCCGGTAACACATGGGAATGGATGTCCACATAAGTATTAGGAATTAAAGAAGTTAATGCTGGCTTTGATTTTAGAAAGGAAAACATGACTATTTTTTTGCAAAGATAGTTTTGTTTTTTGATTTATAATAGTTTTTGATCGGCATTTGGGAGATTGGGAGATGAGGAGATTGGGAGATTGGGAGATGGGAGGGTTTTATTGTATGGGATGCCTTGAAAACACAAATTTTTTAATGTTCTTGTCTTTCATTTTGTTGGTGACTTTAAAAAGTTTATTTTTGGCCGAATTAAAGTTAAATTTCCAATGATTATAATAAAAATAAAAGGAGGGTTAGGGAATCAATTGTTTCAATATGCGATTGCAAAAGCATTTTCTTTGGAAACAAAACGCCCATTTAAATTAGATATTTCAATTTTTGAATGGTACAAACTGCATAATTACGGTTTACATCATTTTAATATTACTCCAGAGTTTTATACACCAGAATCAAAATGGAAAATGAAACTGAAAAAATTTTTCAATAAAGTTGTTTTTTATAACGAAGATCATCATCAATTCAATTATAACCCCAATTTAATTGATACAAAATCTGATTTTTTGTTTTTAGAAGGATATTATCAAACGCAGAAATATTTTATCAAATACGAAAAAGAAATTCGAAACGATTTTCAGATTATTTCTCCACTAAAACAGCAAACTACTGATATGGTTGCGTACATGCAATCTGTAAATGCTGTTTCTATTCATTTTAGAAGAGGGGATTATGTAGGAAATGCCATGCATGAAACCGATAAAACGGAATATTATAAAGAAGCTATGAAAATTATTGAAAGTAAGGTAGCCAATCCTGTGTATTTCTTGTTTTCTGATGATATTCCTTGGGTGAAAGAAAATTTTACCACTAATTTTGAAACGCATTACGTTGATTTCAATGATGCATCTACCAATTTTGAAGATATTAAATTAATGTCTTCTTGTCAACATAATATTATGGCTAATAGTAGTTTTAGTTGGTGGGGCGCTTGGTTGAATCCTAATCCTAATAAAATAGTTATTGCCCCAAAATTATGGTTCAATGATGATAAAGTAAATACCAGTGATGTGATTCCTGAAAATTGGATTAGATTATAAATTAGTTGCTTTTTTAAACTCTTGTTTTTTACTTCAATTACTATTGAATACAGATTTTATTTGGTACTTCTTTAAAATAGTCTAATTTTGGAAATCGGTTTAAGTGTTTGATTTTATGGTGAATTGACTTACAATACCACACTTTTACGTTGCAAAATGATTTTAAATAAGGTTTTGCATTTTAGGAATTAAATAGAAATAAATGAAAAAAAAGCATACAAATACTTCCGAATGGGATACCGTAATTGCCTCTGAACACTCTCTTTTTGATGTTAATTTTAAGGAATTATGGCATTATAGAGATTTATTGGTTTTGTTTGTAAAAAGAGACTTCGTTACGGTTTATAAACAAACTATTTTAGGTCCGTTATGGTTTTTTATTCAACCACTGTTAACGACTATTACATTTACGGTAATTTTTGGAAATGTTGCTCAGTTGTCTACTGATGGTGCTCCCAAAATTATCTTTTATATGGCGGGTATTACTTTATGGAATTATTTTGCCAATTGTTTGACCACTGTTTCTGGTGTGTTTAATGCCAATGCTGGAATTTTCGGTAAAGTTTATTTTCCAAGATTAATTATGCCTTTGACAATTGTGATTTCCAATTTAATGAAATTTGGGGCGCAATTTTTATTGTTCATTTGTTTTGTTGTTTATTTTACTTTCAACCACCAAATTACTCCAAATAGTTGGATGTTGTTAACGCCTTTTATTATTCTATTAATGGCAATTATATCTATGGGAATTGGACTTATTCTGTCATCAATGACTACAAAATATAAAGATTTAAATCAACTTATCGGTTTTGGAATACAATTGTTCATGTATGCTACTCCTGTGATTTATCCAAGTTCTTCTGTTCCTGAAAATTTTAAATGGGTTTTGGATTGGAATCCTTTAGTCGGTTTATTCGAATATATGCGCTATGCTTATATCGGAATTGGTACTTTTGATTCGAATTCACTTTTATATCCTTCTGTTTTTTCAATCGTAATATTGCTGTTAGGGATTTTGGTTTTTAATAAAACTCAGAAGACTTTTATGGATACGGTTTAAAGAAAGAGCCAAGTAAAAAGTAAAAAGTAAAAAGTAAAAAGTAAAAAGTAAAAAGTAAAAAGTAAAAAGTAGGGAGTTGGGAGATAGGGAGACTAGGAGATAGGGAGATGAGGGGTTGGACTTTTATGAGTTCAGTTGTTGAGTATACTAATTTTTTTGTGAGTTTTTTTAAAAAGTATCAAATTTTGAATTTTGATTAACGAATGTTGAATAATAAATGAGTAAAGTAGTTATAAAAGCGGAAGATATATCCAAGCAATATCGTTTAGGACTTGTGGGAACAGGTACTATCAAAGATGATATGAAGCGTTGGTGGTATAAAATGCGTGGTGCGGAAGATCCGTTTTTAAAAATTGGGGAAACTAACGACCGTTCTAGTAAAGGAACGAGCGACTATGTTTGGTCTTTACAAAATATCAATTTTGAAATCAATCAAGGTGACTCCGTTGGAATAATTGGAAGAAATGGTGCTGGAAAATCGACTTTATTAAAAATATTAAGTCAAGTTACTCAACCTACTACAGGTAAAATATATACAAAAGGAAGAATTGCTTCGTTGTTAGAAGTGGGTACAGGATTTCACCCAGAACTAACAGGAAGAGAAAATATCTTTTTAAACGGTGCCATTTTAGGTATGCGTAAGCATGAAATTGCTAGAAAATTAGATGAAATCATTGCTTTTTCTGGAGTAGAGCGTTACATTGATACTCCAGTAAAACGTTATTCTTCAGGAATGTATGTGCGATTGGCGTTTGCAGTTGCCGCTCATTTAGAATCTGAAATTTTAATTGTAGATGAAGTTTTAGCCGTGGGTGATGCCGATTTTCAAAAGAAATGCTTGGGCAAAATGAACGATGTAAGCAAAGGCGAAGGTCGAACGGTTTTATTTGTGAGTCATAATATGGCTGCGGTTAAGAGTTTGTGTACTCGTGGTATTGTTTTAGAAAATGGAACTTTAAAGTTTGATGGTGGTGTAGATGATGCCTTGACGATTTATTCTGATATTGGTAAATCCTCAGATTATAAAGTAGTTTTCGATGCTTCTACTAAAAGAAATGGAAACGGAAAAATGCAATTTCAATCTATTGAGATTTCTAATCAACATGATAAGTTAACTCAGGATTTTTCCATTGGCGATGACATTAAAATCAAAATCAAAATCAAAAATTTCTCCAAAGAACTAAAAAGTGAAATGAGTATTCAGGTTTTAAGTTCAGAAGAAATGCCGATTTTTCATATTATGCCAAGAGATTCTGGCTTTGAATTAAATCATGATAATGAGGAAGAAGATTATGAGTTAATTTTAAAAGATGTAAGATTATATCCAGGTACTTATAGCCTTAATATAGTGAGTTCAAATACAACAGGACATGAAATTTTTGACGAAATTAACAATGCACTGTACTTTGAAATTATTGATGGCGGAAATTATACCAGTAGAAAATTACCACGTTCTGTAGGGATGTTTTTTTTAAATCCAACTTGGAAGAAAAAATAAAAATGTAATTTCACCTTCACGAATTTATCATTGTAGTTTTTTTCTATTTAAATGATGTTTTCAAAAAGGATAGATTAGATAGGTTTCAGATATAAGTTTTTAAACTTTCAACCTAATTTAAATGGAAATGATATGTAATATTCTAGAAAAATCTATTTAATAAGGATAAAATTAGTAATTAAAATAAATTGATCACACAAAAACACTTTGCAAATACACCCTAAAATATCAGTTTTGCTGCCTGTATATAATTGTGAATTATATATCAAAGAAACTATCGATAGTGTTTTAAATCAAACTTTTGCTGATTTTGAGCTGATTGTTATTGATGATTGTTCTACAGACCAAACCGTTTCTGTTATTAAAGAATTTTCAGATACTAGAATTCGTTTAATAGAGAAACAAGTTAATTCGGGACTTATTAATAGTTTAAACTTAGGAATTTCAATTGCAAAAGGAGAATATATTGCCAGAATGGATGGAGACGATATTTGTTTGCCAGAACGTTTTGCCAAACAAGTAGCTTTTTTAGATAATAATCCTAATATAATATTATGTGGAACCGCATATCAAACATTTGGTGCAATTGAAAAAGTAATACGACATCCTTTAAGTCACAAAAAAATAGCTGCGCAACTTTGTGTACATTCTGTTTTTGGACATCCCACTGTAATGGGAAAAAAAGCCATATTTGAACAACATAATTATAACGATGATTTTAAAAATGTTGAAGATTATGAATTATGGTCACGTTTAATTTTTGAAGGAGAAGTAGCAAATTTAGATGAAATTTTATTATTCTACCGGGTTCATGAAAATCAGGTTTCAACTATTCATAATGATGTTCAGCAACAAAGAAGTATAGATATTCGTTTGTCACTTTTTAAAAAAATAGGCTATGACGTAATCTTGTTTTCAGATGCTTTTGTAAAAAAAATGCTTTATCTTGGAACTTATTTTACTGTTGCAGAATTCAGCTTATTTTTAAAATGGTTAAAGGAAATTTCTGCCTTAAATCAAACTACAAAAGTTTATGCCGCACCAGAATTTGAAAACGTTTTGACTGGATTAAGAAGAGATTTAATCTATAGAATTTTTTTCCATTCCAATTTTTGCAAAATTGATAAACAATGGAGAATTCAAGCTTTCAATAAATTAAGTTTTTCAGATAAAGTGTATGTTTTGAAGCTGAAAATTAAAGAAAAATCAAAATTTTAATCCAAATACGTATTTAATACCCTTTTCATGGAAAAAAGTAAAACTACTACAATCAATTTTGGGATTTTAATTTTAAGAATAATTGCGACTTTATCCGTAGTTATTATTCATGTTTCTGCTCCAGAAGTGGTTAAATTTGGTGAAATTTCAAGTTTTGAATGGCATGTTGCTAACTTTTTTGATAGCATTAGTAGATATGCTGTCCCCGTTTTTTTTATGATTAGTGGTGCCTTGTTGCTAGGAAGAACCTTCGAAATTAAAGATTTTCTAAAAAATAGATTAGGCAAAATAATTCCACCCTTTTTGTTTTGGTCACTATTTTATAGTATCGTTAATCGATATTTTTTTAATCACGAAACCTTCAATCTTTCAAAAATAGTTAAAGATATTTTTTATGGAAGTGAATACCATTTGTGGTTTGTTTTTGCCTTAATAGGTGTGTATTTAATCGCGCCAATTATTCAAAAATGGATTCAAATTTCAAAAAAAAATGATATCAAATACTATTTAATTATTTGGTTACTTACCCTTTTTCTAACCATTCCAGGTGTAGCAATTTATTTTCCAAAAATTAATTTTACTTATTTTTCTGGCTTTTTAGGTTATTTTATTTTGGGCTATTATTTAAAACAATATGTAAAATGGCCTAATTCGATTTCCTATTTGTTAATTTTAATCGGACTTGTGATTACAATTTTCGGGACGTATTATTTTACTTATAAAACGAATAAATTTTATGATTACTTTTATGAATATTTGAGTATTCATACTTTGCTGGTATCCGTTGGTGTTTTCTTACTTTTCAATACCGTCGAAAAGGTAAACGAGAAAATAAAACCTGTACTGTCTAAATTAAACGATTGTAGTTTTGGGATATATTTAATTCATCCATTTGTAATTAACATATTAATATTACTGGGTTTCTTTACCTTTACAATACATCCTATAATAGATGTTTTACTATTTTCATTAGTTTGTTTTTTATCCAGTTTTTTTATAGTTTTCCTAATTAAAAAAATAAAATTTGGACATTTTATTGCCTAAATCAAAAATTGGAGATGCAACAAAATATCAAAAATAAAAAGAAGATTGTCTTTAAGATTAGTGAGTTTCCTCATGTGTCTGAAACGTTCATTATTGCTCAAATTATTACTGCCATTCAGTTAAATTATAAGGTTGTGATTTTAGTTAATAGCGTTCTTGATTTCAAGCAGAGTTTACATGAAGATATCCTTTTAAAATATAAAATAAAAGATTTACTTGTTGTTGAAGATATTAAGATTCCTAAAAATAAATTCATTCGATTTTTCAAAATTTTTCTACTTTTTATTTCGAATATTAGCCATTTAAAAAGCATTCTAAATTTCTATAAATTCCAAAAAGAAAAAAGCTATAGTTGGATTTTTCATTGGAATTTCTATCAACAATTTAATAATCTCCATACCATTTTTCATATTCAATATGGGAATAATAAATTTCCAATTGATGTTTTAAAAGCAAAGTGCAATTTTAAAGCTAAAGTGATTACTACTTTTCACGGTCATGACGCTTTTTTTCCTATGCATGGTTTTATTCCAAACAACGGCTACTATGATTTGTTGTTCGATAGCGCGAACTTAATTACTGCAAACACAAAATATTTAGCAGATAAAGTTGTGCAGTTAGGTTGTCCTTTGGAGAAATTGCAACTTGTTCCTGTTGGAGTAGATACCACTTATTTTACACCTATGCATAAAGTTCAGAATAGGGATGCTATTTTAAAATTAATCAATGTTGGCCGGTTAGATCCTGTAAAAGGACATAAATACCTTATAGAAATTGTACATGAAGTTATAAAAAAAGGCATAACTATTCAGTTAGATATTATAGGTGAAGGTTCAGAAAGAAAGAATTTAGAGGCATTAATAGAAAAATATAATTTATCTGAAACAGTAAAATTGGTCGGAAAAAAAACACAAGCGGAAATCAAAGAAATGTATTTGCAATCTGATTTGTATGTTTTTGCTGCTGTACCTTTACCTGATGGAAGAAGAGAAACCCAAGGTTTGGCCACATTAGAAGCACAAGCTTGTGGATTGCCAGTTATTGCTTATGATTCGGGTGGTGTAAAATACACGATTGATGCTGGTAAAACAGGATTTATTTTTGATGAATTTGAAATTGAAAAAGTAGTGGAAAAGCTACTGTTTTTAAACGAAAATAGAAATGTTATTCAAGAAATGAGTAATAATTGTTTTAGTTTTGTTGAAGCAAATTTTAGTCAAAAGGTAATCAATGAAAAATGGTCTCACATTTATTCTAATTTATAATATCGAAAGAATATGAAGAATGTAATTTCCATAATTATTCCGGTATATAATCAGGAAAAATACTTAGCAGAAACGTTAAATTCTGTGTTGAATCAAAGTTGTTCTAATTGGGAATGTATTTTGGTAAACGACGGAAGTGCGGATAATTCTGTATCGGTGATAAACCAATATTTGGCTAAAGATAATCGTTTTTCTTTTATCAATTCTGAAAATAAAGGTGTGAGTCATGCCAGAAATTTGGCTTTGAAACAAGTTAAAGGTGATTTTATTTTGTTTTTAGATGGAGATGATATAATTCATACAGAAAAATTACAAATGGCGATTTCAAATTTCGAACAAAATACCGATTTAAGTATCGTTTTTAATACCACTAATTATTTTCAAGATACGATTGAAAATGTGCTGTTTGATATCAAACTCGATACGGAATTATTGAATTTTAATGGAATTTTGTTGTATTGGGGAGAAAAAATAACAATTCCGATTCATAGTGCCATTATAAAAAAAACATTATTAGAAGGAATTGAATTTAATTGTGAACTTACTGCCCAAGAAGACTGGTTGGTATGGTTACGACTATTTCAAAAAAAACCAAAAGTGTTCATTTTAGATGAGGTTTTAAGTTACTACCGAAAACATAATACTAGCAGAACTCAAACGGTTTCATTAAAAGAAGATCATTTTAAGGCATTGCAAATTTTTGAAAATTATATTGATTTAGAAGACTATAAATTATTGTTATTACATCAAGTAAAAAGATATTATAATAAATCATATGATAGTATTTATAAATTAAATGCAATTAAAGAAAGTAAAACCTATCGCGCAGCTTTCTTTCTAAAAAAAATAGCTGTGAAATTTAAATTATTAGGAGTAATCAAGTTTGTAACTGCCAAATATTTTAAAGATGCCAAGTAATTTAGCGATTGTTATTCCATATTATAAATTCGACTTTTTTAAGGAAAATCTCGATTCTTTAGCCAATCAAACTAATAAAAATTTTACGGTTTATATAGGTAACGATGCGAGCCCAAATGATCCTGAAGAATTACTTGTAACTTATCAGAATAAACTAAATATTGTTTATAAAAAATTTACTGATAATTTAGGTTCGAAATCATTAGTAGAACAATGGAATCGATGTTTAGATTTGGTTCAAGATGAAAATTGGATAATGATTCTTGGTGATGATGATATATTGTCTGAAAATGTAGTTGCAACTTTTTATTCAGATGTAGAAGCCAATTCGAATACAAATGTTTTTAGATTTGCCACACAAGTAATTGATGAAAAAAGCAATCAAACTTCGTCTGTTTTTACACATCCAAAACAAGAAAATGGTTTCGAGTTTTTAGAAAGAAAATTAAAAGGAGAAACCAGAAGTTCACTTTCAGAATACATTTTTAGTAAAGCAGAACTATTCAAATTTGGAATTAAAGATTTGCCCTTAGCTTGGTATAGCGATATGCTTTTAGTTATTGAATTAGGTATTAAAAAGCCAATCATTTCTATCAATGAAAGTATTGTTTTTTTTAGAAATAGTGGCATTAATATCACTAGCAAAAAAGACAATTTGGTTAAAAAGAATGAAGCTACTTTTGCCTTTTATTTTTATTTGATTAGAAATTATAAAAACGTAATAGCCACTTCGTTTTTAGATGTTTTATATTTTAAATTGGAGAAAACCATTTTAGATAACAAGAAGAATGTGAAATTTTGGATTAAAACGCTACATTTGTACATAACAAATGGGAAATTTTCACATTTTGTTTCTTTATTTTTTAAAGCCATTAAAAGCGTTTTATGAGGATACTAATTATCACTCAAGATTTACGAGTAACTGGAACAAGTCAAGGTATTATTGAACGTTCCTTTTTGTCCAAACTTCGAAAAGTATATCCCGAAGCAATTATCGATGTGTTGTATTTGTGTGCTCATAATCAAGATGATAATTTAGAAATTTTACCTGTAAATTCCATCTTAAAAAAGGTAATTGATACAACTATTCCTTTCCATGTAAAATGGGTGAATAGAGTTAGCAGACGCTTATTTAATATTTTATACGCAGAAAATTATTTGCACAAGCTGTTTGCAAATGAAATAAAAAAAATAGATTATACGTTGTATGATCACATTATGGTTAGAAGTGCAGGTTTAGAACACGAAACTTTATTAGCCATGCATAATTTACCCATCCTTAAACATACGGTTGTTAATTTTCACGATCCCTATCCCTATGCTTGGTATAAAGGCTTGAGTACGAAAATTAATAAAGACGAATTGCAACGCTTACAGAAAATGATTCAAATTGTAAATGATGCAAAAGCTTGTTGTGCTTCTGCTTATTATATGGCTAAAGATTTACAATATTTATACGCTTCAGATAAATATTTTTATACTTTACCACATAAATTTACATTTGATGGTTTTGATTTATCAGACAATTTTAATGTGAGAAAAAAAGAGCGAAAAATTCAAATTTCTTATCACGGAGCATTAATGTTTGGAAGAAATGTTTTCATTTTAGTGGAAGCATTTAAACAACTAGTTAATGAACATGATTGGATAAAAAGTGATGTCGAATTTGTGCTACGTGTAAAAGGCGATGGTGTCAATAAATTAAAAGAAGTGGTGAAAGATTGTGACAATATCTTGGTTTTAGATACCCTGAATTTCTCCAATTCATCTAATGAGCAAATTTATGAAAGCGATATCAATATTATTTTAGAAAACGGACCACATTATTGTAATATTTTGGGTGGAAAAGTACCGTTTTTATTTGCATTAGATAAAAAAGTTTTCATCTCATCACCAGAAAGAAGTGAATTGAGAAGATATTTGCCAAATTATCCGTATTTATGTGATATGAATGATTTAGCAGATACCAAGTCAAAACTATATGAAGTGTTAACTTCAGAAGAATTACATAATTCTGAAGCCAAAGAAATCTTTTCTGACGCAAGTTTTAAGAGCGCTTTAGATAATATCTTAAACTAAGATAATTACAGATTTAAAAGTTATCACTAAAAGTAAAATACTATTATGTTAGAAAGTATTAAATACGCAATTAAAAGAAAAATATATCAAAGATATAATATTAGCTTTTCTAAGTCTGGAGATGACCTTCAATTAATGAAGTTGATTAATCAATCTACTCCAGGAACCTATGTGGATATTGGTTGTTGGCACCCAGTAAAATCATCAAATAGTTTTTTTTTCTCTTTAAGAAATTGGAAAGGTATTTGTATAGATCCAAATCCTGAATTGCAAAAATTATACAAAAAATTTAGACCAAATGATGTATTTGTTAATTGTGCTGTTGGCGATATGGAAGCGGATTTAAAGTATTATATGTTGAGCGATAATAATAGCTCCATGAATACTTTAAATTTAGATTTTTTAAAAAAGCATAATTTAGAAAAAGACATAAAAAAGACAATAACAATTCCTACTTTCAGTTTAAAAGAAATTTTAGATAAAAATATTTCTGTTAATGATAGATTAGATTTTTTTGATGTAGATGTTGAAGGATTTGATTTGCAGGTTTTACAATCTAATGATTGGGAAAAATATAGACCAAAAGTTGTTGTCACAGAAACAGATATTTCAATAAAAGAAGATATTGTTTCTGAAATTACAACTTATTTAGAATCTGTAAATTACAGATTGGTTGGGAAAACTGTCATGAATGGTAATTTAGGTAATTTATTGTTTTTAGATAATAATCTATAGAATGCGAGTAGGGAATAATCCACATAAAGATAAGGAAACCAGTCATGCAAACTATTTGCATCAGATTGTTATTCCTGTGTATATTCCAAATTTTGAAGGTTACTTTAAAGATAGTTTCAAAATTCTGCAATTGTGTGTGAATTCTATCTTAGCAACTGTTCATGATAAAACGTTTGTCACAATTATCAATAACGGAAGTTGTACAGAAATTAGAAATTATTTGGACGATTTATTTCAGAAAAATGCCATTCACGAAGTAATTCATACCGAAAACATTGGCAAACTAAATGCTATCTTAAAAGGAATTTCGGGCAATAATATTCCTTATGTAACCATTGCCGATTCGGATGTTTTGTTTTGTTCCAATTGGCAAGAAGCAACTATGGAAGTTTTTAATGCTTTTGAAAAAGCTGGTGTAGTGGGTATTACACCGCAATTTAAAACGTACGAAACCAATTGTGGAAATCTTTTGTTTGAAAATTATTTTTCTAATAAAATTAAATTTACAGAAGTAGCTCAGCCAACAGAATTGGAAATGTTTTATCAAAGTGTGGGTTGGGGAAAAAATTTTAATACAGATTATTTAAAATATACGCTTTCTATTGAAAATTCTAATGGTAATGCCTTAATTGGTTCCGGACATTTCGTAGCAACTTATCATAAAGAATTATTTAAAGAAATGCCTACTTTTTTTGGATATAAAATGGGTGGCGATTCGGAAGCCTTTTTAGATAAAGTAGCTTTAAATAAAGGTTTGTGGCGTTTAACAACGACTCATAATTTTGCTTTTCACATGGGTAATTCTTTTGAAAATTGGATGGATGAAGCTACTATTGAGAAAAATGATGCGTTCAATTTTGACTTGTACGCAGAAAGCAGAAAGGTTAAGCAAGTGTCTAAAGTTGAATATTTTATAAAAAATAAATTGTTTACACGTTTGTGTTTTTCAAAACGATTCTTTAAAAAAATATTCTATAAAAGATTTCAATTGCCAACTGAAATGAGAAATAAATATTAAAATATGAATTGTACGTTTAGTATTTTAATAACCACTAAAAACCGACTTGAAGATTTAAAAGTTACGCTTCAAAAAATTGCTCATTTGTTAGAAAGAGAAGATGTGGAATGTATGATTTATGATGATGCTTCTACAGATGCTACCGTTGCTTTTTTAAAAGAAAATTACCCAAATATTCAACTCTTTACCAACACAATAAGTAAAGGTTTGATTCATAATCGAAACTATTTATTAAATAATTGTAAAGGCAGTTTTGCGATTTCATTAGATGACGATTCTAATTTTATGACCGAAAACAGCCTTGAAATTATTGAAAATCATTTTGCTCATAACGAAAAGTGTGGTGTTATAGCTTGTCGAGTTTTTTGGGGAAAAGAAAATCCAATTTCAACAAATACAAATCAAATTGTTGAACGAGTAAGTGGATTTATTGGTTGCGGTCATGTTTGGAATATACAAGCGTGGAGAGCGATTCCGAATTATCCAGAATGGTACTTTTTTTATGGTGAAGAGGATTTTGCCAGTTTGCAATTGTTAAAGAAAGGTATCGAAATTCATTATGTGCCAGAAATTTTAGTGCATCATCGCGTTGATGTTTCTGCTCGAAAAAATGATAAAGATTACCAAGTTCGTAGAAGACGTTCTTTGCGTGCGGCTTGGTATAATTATTTCATCTTTTACCCTTTTTCAATCATTCCTAAAAAAATGGCCTACACAATTTCGCAACAAATAAAGAACCATACTTTTAAAGGAAATTTAAGAGCAACTTTAGCCATGTTTCAAGCACTTTTTGATGTTGTTGTAAATATTCCTAATTTTATAAAATATAGTAATCGTTTAACAAATCAACAATTTAAAGCATATACTAATTTATCAAAGGCTAAAATTTATTGGAATCCAAATGAAAAATAAAACGATAGCAATTATTCCTGCTAGAGGAAATTCAAAACGATTACCAGGAAAAAATATTAAACTTCTGGGAGGAATTCCTATGCTTGTTCATAGTATAAAATATGCGCAAAATTTTTCATTTATTGATGCCATTTATGTTACCACTGACGATGCAGCCATTAAAAAAGTAGCCCTACAATATGGCGCTAAAGTGATTGATAGACCTGCAGAAATTTCAGGAGATTTTGAACCCACAGTTTCTGCATTAAAGCATGTTTTAGAATCACTAACAGAAGAAATTGAAAATGTAATTTTATTGCAACCCACCAATCCATTACGACCAGAAAATCTATTAGAAGAAGCTTTTCAAATTTATTTAAATTCTAATTTAGATAGTTTATTCACGGTTTCTAGAAATCATCATAAATTAGGTAAGATTGTTAATCATAAATTTGAACCTTTTAATTATACCATCGGACAAAGAAGTCAAGATTTAGCACCTTTGTTTTTTGAAAATGGCTTGTTGTATATTTCTAAAGCCCATCTTATCAAAAAGGATATAATTATTTCCGAAAATGCCTTACCATTAGAAGTGAATCATATCTTTGCAAATGTTGATATTGACACACAAGAAGATTTTGATTATGCAGAATATTTATACCAAAAATACATTAATAAAAAAATATAATAGACCTTATGAATCCATATATAGAAATTGCAGGAAGAAAAATTGGAGCTGATTTTCCACCTTTAGTTATTGCCGAAATTGGTATCAATCATGAAGGTTCCCTTCAAGTAGCTAAAGAAATGGTCGATGCGGCTCATCGAACTGGTGTAGAAGTGGTAAAACATCAAACACATATTGTAGCAGATGAAATGAGTGGTGCAGCCAAAAAAGTTATTCCCGGAAATGCCAATGTTTCCATTTATGAAATTATGGAGCGTTGTGCATTAAATGAAGCAGAAGAATTAGAGTTAAAAAATTATGTGGAAAGCAAAGGCATGATTTTTATTTCTACGCCATTTTCTCGCGCTGCCGCAGAAAGATTGAAAAAATTTGATATTCCAGCTTATAAAATTGGTTCAGGAGAATGCAATAATTATCCGTTATTAGAACATATTGCTTCTTTCGGAAAACCTGTGATTTTAAGTACTGGAATGAATACAATCGAAAGTATTGAAAAAGCAGTGGCTATTTTCGATAAACATAATATTCCTGTGGCATTATTGCACACTACAAATCTATATCCAACCCCAATTCATTTGGTTCGTTTCGGTGCGATGATGGAAATGCATCAAGCGTTTCCCGACAAAGTTTTTGGACTTTCAGACCATACTTTAAACAATAACGCCTGTTTAGGTGCGGTAGCTTTAGGTGCAAGTATTTTAGAAAGACATTTTACCGATCACATGCAACGCACTGGTCCGGATATTGTTTGTAGTATGGATGAGAAAGCTTGTGAGGAATTAATTGTAAATTCGGCAGAAATGGCTCTAATGCGTGGTGGAACCAAAAAACCTGCCGATGAAGAACAAGTCACTATTGATTTTGCTTTTGCAACTGTTTGCACCATAAAACCTATTCAAAAAGGCGAAGTGTTTACTAAAGATAATATTTGGGTAAAACGACCTGGGACAGGTGAAATATTAGCGGAACATTTTGATGCTATTTTAGGGAAAGCAGCTACAAGAGATATTGATAATGACGAACAATTAACTTGGTCCGAAATCAATTAAATTTATGCTTACATATTCTAGATTAGGTTATAGAGGGAATTTAGGAAATCAACTTTTTCAAGTTGCTTCCTTAATTAGTTTATCGGAAAAACACAATCAGAAATATTGTATTCCAAAATGGAAGTATGCAGATTCGTTTGATTTTGAATACCCTATAGGTTATGCAGATGAGAGTTTTCAAGAAATAAAAGAGAGAAAATTTGAATTTCATGAATGGGATATTAGTAATGGTAATTTCGATTTAGACGGTTGGTTCCAATCTGAAAAATATTTTGATAAATCCATACTAAATACAGCTCTAAAATTTAAAGAAGAATTAAAAAGAAATACCTTAGAAAAAAACAAGCATCTTTTTGAAAAGCAAAATATAGTTATATCTGTTAGAAGAGGCGATTTTGTTTTTCATCCCTTCTATTTTCAATTGGGTTATGATTACTATTTAAAGGCTTTAGTTTATGAATTCCCAGATTATAAAGATAGGAATTTGATTTTTACAAGTGATGACATAAATTACTGTAAGTCATTATTTAAACAATTGCCGAATGTTTATTTTTTAGATCAGCATTCCCCAATTGAACAATTAATCATAGCCAGCCAATGTGATGATTTTATCAT
>MGWJ01000171.1 GCA_001800945.1 Flavobacteria bacterium RIFCSPLOWO2_12_FULL_31_7 | reverse complement strand
ATAACATTTTAAAATCGATGCGTCGTGGAACTACTCAAGAAAAAACAACTAAATTAATCCAAGAATTTAGAGCGTTAGTTCCTGAAATGAATATTAGAACCTCGTTAATTGTTGGTTATCCTGGTGAAACAGAAGAAGATTTCCAAATCCTGAAAAATTGGGTAGAAGAAATGCGTTTCGAACGTTTAGGATGTTTTACTTATTCTCACGAAGAGAATACGCACGCTTATTTATTAGAAGACGATGTTCCGGAAGAAGTAAAACAAGATAGAGCAGCGCAAATTATGGATATCCAAGCGCAAATTTCTTGGGAATTGAATCAAGAAAAAATCGGACAAACCTTCAAATGTGTGATTGACAGAAAAGAAGGAGAACATTTTATTGGAAGAACAGAATTTGATAGTCCTGATGTAGATAATGAAGTATTAATAGACGCTTCCAAATTCTATTTAAAAACAGGTGATTTTGTAGATTTAAAAATTATTGATGCTACAGAATTTGATTTATACGCAGAACCTGTAGAAGTTACTTCAAAATAGTCATTTCAACTATCATGAAAAAATACATTATTTGTTTGTTAATATTGTGTTCAAACGTTTTACTAGCTCAAAATAAAAGTAATTTCATTTTTGAAGAAAGTATTTATACTATCGAAATTCAACTTGAAAACGGCAAAAATTTTTTAGAATTAGATAAAGAGAATAAATTTCAAATTATCACTAAAAATGTTGAGCCGGTGAATATGATGTGTAGTGGACAAAATTTAAAAAGAGGTAAATTATCAGCTGATAAAAACATCACAAATTGGTCATTAACCATTATTAAAGAAGGACTTAAAAACGAAGAATATACCTTATCAATTTCTTTTAGAGGAAAAAAAGGAAAATTATTTACACATCAATTTCTACTTCCTGTAAAACAAAACTAATCAATGGATTCATTATCACAAGTCGTTTTAGGCGCGATTACTTTTGCCTTAGTAAAAGATAAAGAAATCGGTAAAAAATCACTAGTTTATGGTGCTGTTTTAGGAACAATTCCTGATTTAGATGTATTACTAAACCCTTTTTTTGATAGCGTTGAACAATTAGCCATTCATAGGGCGTTTTCGCATTCTATATTTTTCTCGATAATACTGAGTTTATTAGCCGCCAAAATACTTTCTAAAAAGTATAATTCCAGTTATATTTCTTGGGTTTGGGCTTGTTTTGTAGCCTTATTCACGCATCCTTTATTAGATATTTGCACCACCTATGGCACACGAATTTTATATCCACTTACTAAATCTTATTATTCCCTAAATAATGTTTTTGTTGTAGATTTAGGCTTTACACTTCCGCTTTTAATTGCTACAATTGCTTTGTGGATAATGAAAAATAAAAATCCAAAAAGAAGCAAAATCATCAACATAAGTTTGATCCTTTCTACAGGATATTTAGTTTGGGGATTGGTCGTAAGAGAAATAGTTTATTATAAGTTCGAAACCGTTTTACAAGAAAAAAACATCGCTTACGAAAAAATGAATGTGGCACCTACTCCATTCAATACCTTTTTATGGCAAGCGATTATCAAAACAAAAGAAGGTTTTTATTTGAGTGATTACTGCATTTTCGATAAAGAAATGAATACCCATTTTTATTTCGAAAAAAGTGAAAACCAATTACTTCCAGAATTAGAAAAAAGACCTGAATTAGAACCCTTTTTCAATTTTGCTCAAGGCTATGGATTAGTTAAGAAAGAAGGCGATTTGATTAAAATTTACGTGACCAAATTCGGACCAATGACAACAGATAAAAAAGGCCCAAAATTTGCCTTTCCTATGTGCATTAAACCTGATGGCTCCTATTACGCTTTACAAAATCCTCCAAAAAATTACGATGAAATTTTAAATAAACTTTGGATTAGAGTTCAAGGGAAATAACGCATGACAAATATCATATTTATTGTACTTTATTATTCTGAACTTTGAATAGTTAATAAAAACAATCATTATGGTAACGAAACACATTTTAACCCAAGAATTTCCTGAGTACGAAACAAAAATTAGCAATTTAAAAGTGGAAAACACACATTTTAAAAAATTGTTTCATGAATTTGATGAACTAGATCACGAAATCTACAGAATCGAAAGCGATGCAGAACCAGCATCAGACGAAGCATTGAATGATTTAAGAAAAAAGAGAGTACATTTAAAAGATGAAATATATCAGTTTTTAACGAATAATTAATTACGTCTTTTTTATTTTGATAGAATCCTTGTAAAACCCATTTACAAGGATTTTTTTATATTTGAATTTTATTTTATACTATGACACCAAAAATCGTAAGCATACCAGCCAAAAAACTTATTGGATATTCCATTGAAATGTCTTTATTAGACAATCAAACTCAAACCATTTGGCAATTATTTATGCCTCGATTAAAAGAAATTAAAAACGCTGTAAGTGCAGATTTATTTTCCTTACAAAATTATCCTGAAGATTATTTTACGAATTTCACTCCAGAAACAATTTTTACAAAATGGGCTGCTGTAGAAGTTAAAAATTTTGAAAACATTCCTGAAGGGTTTGAAAAACTAGAAATCCCTAGTGGAAAATACGCCGTTTTTCTCCACAAAGGAAATACAGAAATGTTTGCCAAAACAGCACAATATATTTACACAGAATGGTTACCAAATTCAGGTTTTCAATTAGACAACAAACCGCATTTTGAAGTGTTAGGCGATAATTATTTAGGTCACGAAAACCCAGAAAGCGAAGAAGAAATTTGGATTCCTATTATTTAGTATTCAGTCGCAGTGTTCGGAAGTAGTATTCAGTCGCAGTGTTCGGAAGTAGTTTTCAGTCGCAGTTTTCAAGATTTAGAAAAAATTTAATTTCTAGAATAATAAATTTGGTATTAATTTTTAAAAACTAAATATTTTGTAAATCGTAAATCCAATTTTGCAAATCTATTTTACTTGACTCTTTTTACTTTTTACCTGGCTCTTTTTACTTTTTACTTGGCTCTTTTTACTTTTTACTTGGCTCTTAAAACTAATTCAACTGTTCACTAAACAATTTAATCAAAGTTTCCCCGTCAATCATGTGGTTGGGAGAATCTTCAATAAGTTGTAAGGCACGTTTCATTGCATACGGATCTAAACCCATATTAATTCCGATTTCGTTGATTTTAATTCTTTCTCTTTCGTGTAAGATATCATCACAACGCATCAATAAAGCCAAACGGTAAAACTGACAAATTCTATTCAATTCATCTTTAATAACATTCACTTCTCCTTTATTTTCATATAGCTTATGTAATGTTTCTTTATCCACTCCTAATTCATAGGCAACAATCTCAATAAAATCATATTCTCTGTCATGCAATTCGCCGTCAATCAAAGCAAATGCAATCATTTCTTTTAACAAACTTATTTTTTCTTGAGTAGTTTCCATCAAAATTCTTACTTTTATAATATATTCTTCAAATATAAAAAATGATCCGATTTTTAAGCCTTTTATTAGCACTTTTTTTGTTTTCTATAAATCAAACTGAAGCTCAAAACCGATATTCCACATTTGAAATTGAGGCACCACAATTGCAAACTAAAAAGAAAATCTGGGTGTATTTGCCTTTAAATTACGAAAAATCTAACAAAAAATATCCTGTAATTTATATGCACGATGCACAAAATTTATTTGATAAAGAAGCTTCTTTTGCTGGAGAATGGAATATTGATGAAACTTTAGATAGTTTGAAAGCTAAAGTCATTGTAATTGGTATCGAACATGGAAATGAGAAACGATTGGAAGAATTAACTCCATTTAAAAATGAAAAACGTGGTGGCGGAAATGCAGATGCTTATCTAGATTTCATTGTAAAAACGTTAAAATCACAAATTGATTCGACTTACAGAACCAAAACAAATGCCAAAAATACTTGCATTTGGGGAAGTTCACTCGGCGGATTGGTTTCTTTTTATGCCGCTTTAAAATACCCTGCTGTTTTCGGAAAAGTGGGTTGCTTCTCACCTGCTTTCTGGATTAATAAAGAAGAAATATTTCAAAAAATGGAAAATACACCAAATTTCAACACCAAGGTTTATTTGCTTTGTGGCGATAAAGAAGACGATGGTGCCATGGTGACAGATATGACCGAAATGGAAACCTTAATCAATTCGAAGCGATGCGAATGCAAGAAACTGAATAAATCTGTAATTATAAAAGGTGGCGAACATAACGAAAAATTATGGCGAAATGCGTTTGCAAAAGCGTATCTTTGGCTTTTCTAAAAGTCTTTTAGCCTTTTAAACTCATAACCTTATAAATCTAAAACATGAACAATAACGATATCTTCAAAAAACTACGTGTAGCATTACAATTACGTGACGACCAAATAGTTGAAATTTTAAACCTAGTAGATTTCAAAATGTCTAAAGGAGAATTAGGTGATATTTTTCGTGCAGATAACCATCCTAATTTTATGGAATGTGGTGATCAAGTGTTGCGTAATTTCTTAAACGGTTTAATTATTCATTTACGTGGTACGAAGGAAAACCCAAAAAACCCACGTGAGGTAATTAAATCTCACAAGAATTATGAAACACAAACGGAAAGAACACCAAGCAAAACACAATATAAACCTAGAAGTGGCGATAAAAAACCTGTTGTAAAAGACGGTGAGAAAAAAGAATTCAAACCGAAAACAGGAGAAAAATTAGATAAAAAACCTGCTTTTGGGAAAAACAAATTTGGCAACGACAAAAAGCCAGCCAAGCAAAATCCAGTAGAAAAATTCAAATTTAAAGACGGTAAAAAATAAAACGAAATCCTCAATTGATATTGGGGATTTTTTTAGTTCAAAATTTATATATTTGTTTATCTATCAGCCTAAAAGAATCAAACAGATTAAAAATGCTAAAAAAAGTTCATCATATTGCTATTATTTGTTCGGATTACGAAAAATCTAAACACTTTTACACAGAGATTTTAGGTTTCGAAATCACGCAAGAAGCATATCGTGAAGAAAGACAATCCTACAAACTTGATTTATCTTTAAATGGAAATTATTGTATTGAATTGTTCTCCTTTCCAAATCCACCAAAAAGAGTTTCACAACCAGAAGCTTGTGGCTTGAGACATTTGGCTTTTGAAGTAGATCATATTGAAAATGCCATTGAAAAATTATCGCAACATCATATCAAAACAGAACCGATTAGAATGGACGAATTCACCCAAAAAAGATTTACTTTCTTCGAAGATCCAGATCAATTACCTATCGAACTATACGAAATCTAAAACAAAAAAAAACCGGAATGAAAATTCAGGTTTTCTATATTTTTTATTTGTAAACCGATTCTTTTTTGAAATGAACCGCCAATAAATAGTAAACAACTGCTCTATATTTATTCTTATTAGAACGACCATATTTTTCAATCACGGCATCAATCCCTTTATCTAATTCAGCGTCGTCTTTTAAGCCTAATTTCTTAATTAAAAAATTATTTTTTACTGTTGCTAATTCTTTTTCATCTGTTCCTGATACTGTTGCTGCATCTTTATTAAAAATTGATGGGCCACAACCAATAACTACTTTATACAATAAATCCATATTAGGAGTTACGCCACATTTATCGTTTAAATCTGAAGCATATTTAACTATTAATTCATCTCTTTTACCCATAATTATTTACTTTTTCAGTTAGTTATCCTTCAAACTTACAATAAATTACTTAAAATTTAAAGAATTTTACTTAAAACATAATTATTTAATGATAAAATCTAAACATGTAAAATCGCAACTTTAATTTAGCTAAATGTCCTCATTTTAAAAAAACTTAGATAACTTAAATAAAGAAAAGTTTACTTCAAAATTATAATTGTTTAAAATAATCCAACAAAATAGCATTATTCACTTTTTCTGGCGTAAAAATTTCTAGAATAGCTGGAGCAGTTTCGTCTGAAATGAAAGAATTCCAAACCAATTCTAACTCATTTTCATCTTTAACTGAAGTATATTTAAACTGATACATTTTCGCCAAATGCTCCGCCGTTAAATGATGCGAAGTTTCGAAAAAAGTATTAAATGTTTCATTTTCTTGATGACCAGGCAAAATTCTGAAAATGCCGCCACCACTATTATTAATTAAAATAATTTTAAAATTCTTTGGAATATAATTGTTCCATAACGCATTGCTATCATACAAGAAACTAATATCACCCGTAATTAAAATAGTTGGTTTTTGGTTCGCAACAGCCGCTCCAATTGCTGTTGATGTGCTGCCATCAATTCCACTTGTCCCTCGATTACAAAATACTTCAATTGTAGGGTTCATGTTTACTAATTGTATGTAACGAATTGGCGAACTATTACTAACTTGCAATTGAATATTCTCAGGTAAATGCTTACTCAAAAAATCGAAAACCTTAAAATCTGAAAACGGAATTAGTGAAATATAATTATCGTGTTTCACTAATCTGTTCTTCCAAATGGTTAGGAAATTGGAATTATATTCTGATGCAGTTGTATGATTTTCAATGAAAATCTGACTGAAAAAATTAGAAATGTTCGTTTGAAAATGTTCCGATAAACAACCAAATGTATCATACGCTCGAAGTTCATCAACATGCCAATGTTGTTTCGGTTTGTAACTTCTCAACAAAGCTTTTATTCGTTTAGAAACCACCATTCCACCAAAAGTTAACAGAATATCTGGTTGAAAATTTAGTTTATCTTCTTCTGAAAATGTAGTAACTAAGGTATCAATTCTATCAATAAAAGTAGGATGATGTAAATTTGAAGTTTTTTCTAACAAAACTAGAACACTTTCATCTTGTGCTAATAATTCAATATATTTTTGTTCGATTGAATTGGGCAACAACTCACCTACTAAAATCAATTTCTTTTTAGACGATTGCCAATCTGAAACGAATTTCGCATCTAAATTAAATATTGCTTTTTCATTATTCGAAACAAACGTTTTCGGAATATAAGTGGGTTCCAAAAGTGTTTCATATAAAGGTTCTTCGAAAGGCACATTAATATGCGCTGGACCTTTTTGAGAAATGGCAGTTTCAATTGCCGAAAAAATTAAATTGTCATTTTTCTCAGAAGCATTTTCAGTTAAATTGGCAGAAAAAACGATATGATTCGCAAATACATTTTCTTGACGAATGGTTTGTCCGTCTCCAATGTCGATTTTACTTTGCGGTCTGTCCGCAGAAACTACTAATAAAGGAATTTGACTGTAAAACGCTTCAGCAACAGCTGGATAATAATTTAATAAAGCCGAACCTGAAGTACAAACAACTGCCACAGGTTTTTGTAATTGCTGTGCCAAACCTAAAGCAAAAAACGCTGCACAACGTTCATCGGCAATACTATAACATTTGAAATTATCTTGATTAGTAAATCCGATAGTTAATGGTGCATTTCGTGAACCTGGAGAAATTACAATATGCTGAATTTCCTTTTGACGAAAAATGGCAATAACAGCTTGCGCTAATGGTATTTTTGGGTAGATATTGGCTTTCAATTTATGAGATATGAAATTAAATTTTCAGTTACAAATTTACGAAATAACCAACATTTTTTATACTTTTATCTCACAAATAAATACTTCATAATGAATCCTATAATTCGTAGTTACCAAACCGAAGATTGCCCAGCAATTTTAGAAATTATCAACGACCAAATTCTAAACGGTGTGGCTTTATACGATTATCAACCGCGAACTTTAGTACAACAATTAGCTATATTTGAAGATAAATTGCAAAAAGGTTTTCCAATTATTGTAGCGGAACTGAATAATGTCGTGATTGGTTTTGGTTATTATAGCGAATTTCGTTTTAGAGAAGCTTATAAATTTACTGTAGAACATTCTGTTTACGCTAATAAAAACCACATCGGAAAAGGAATTGGAAATATGCTAATAACCGAATTAATCGCATTGGCGAAAAAGCAGGGTTTACATACAATGATTGGCGTTATTGATTCTGAGAACGAAAGTAGTATTGTTTTTCACGAAAAATTCGGGTTTGAAAAAGCAGGTTTTTTAAAAGAAACTGGTTTTAAATTTAACCGTTGGTTACATTCTGTTTTCATGCAGAAAATGCTTTAAAAAAGTATTCAGTGTTCCGTTTTTAGTTTTTAGTTTGCAGCAACAGAACACTGAAAACTAAATTATTTCCCTTCAATCCAATTAATAATCGAACTGTCATTTGGTAAAACTCTTGGCGAAATCACATCAACTAAATGTCCTTTTTCGTCAATTAAATATTTTTGAAAATTCCATTCTACAGTACTGTCTTCCAATCCGTTTTTGGCTTTCTGTGTTAAGAATTGATAAATTTCATGCATATCGTTGCCTTTTACAGAAATTTTTTCCATCATTGGGAAAGTTACACCATAATTCTTTTTACAAAAAGCCCCAATTTCTGCGTTAGTTCCTGGTTCTTGGGCACCAAAATTATTTGCTGGAAAGCCAACAATTACAAAATTCTTATCTTGATATTTCTCGTACACTTCTTGTAATTGTTCATATTGAGGCGTTAAACCACATTCAGAAGCCGTATTTACAATTAATATTTTTTTGCCTTTAAGAGAAGCGAAATCAAATTCGTTTCCAGATAAATCTTTTACTTTAAAAGTATATATTGAACCTTGTTCCATAGTGTTAATTTTTGAAGTTTCTGATGTCGGATTTTCATTTGTGTTCTCTACAAAATGTTCCCAGTTCTCTGCTTTTTTATCTTCTGTTTTAGTATTACAAGCTAGTACAACCATTACAATTCCTGTGAAAGTGTGAAATAATTTCATGTCAAGTATTTTTATTTCTCAAATGTAAGAAAAGATACAAAGAACAAAAGTTAATGTTGGGTTAAAAAACCATTTTTCTGTCATTTCAGAAAAGGAGAAATCTCACAAAATAATTTTGATAATTCGATTTGTTTCGTTGGTAGAAATATCAAAAATTAATAATAAATATACAGCAGCACATTTTTATTCGAATTATCTAAAACACTTTGGATTCTTAAATAAAATTTTTCGTTTAACATCGGGCAACCCCAACTTAAAACAATTGGAGAAATTTGCTCTTCATAAGGCATTTTTTTATGAGCGTGTAATACAATATTTCTTGTAAAAGCATTGCTATTTGTAGCATCTAAACCATACATTCTATAAGCTTTACCAAAAGTTCCATGATACGAATTTCCAATATTATACTTCCCTAAAGATGTCATTAAAGAACCATCCGTATTACTAAATTGTAATTCATCTGTTGCTGTTGCAGAACCTGAACCATGTGCTACTAAACCCGAATCTGTAATCTTATTTTCTTTCGTATCAAATACAAAAAATCGATATTTATTTGATGGAATTCTCATATCTATAAGAAAAAAAACATCCTTATTATATTTAGAATTTTTCTTTAAATAAGATTTTATTTCTTCGGCTTTGGCTAAAGTTTTATTGATGTTATTTTTCGGAGTTTCCCTATCAACCGAAGTCTCTTTCAAATAAAAATTACATAAAAACGCTATACCTAGAACAGAAAGAATGATGATAGCTTTTTGTTTCATAATTAAATAGTTTATTAAGAAATTAACGATAAAAAAGAAGAATTATTATATAAAAACCTGACAAGTTTTAAAATCTGTCAGGTTTAAATTGAAAAGTTACCTTTATTATTTTTTCTTGTAAAACTTCTTAAATTGAAAATACGCAACTGCTGAAATGGCTAAAACAATTGCCAAAGCATATCCGTAATAAATTACATTTTGTTCTTCACCCGAAGCGTAAGAATGCAAGCCACTTAAGTGGAAATTCACTCCAAAATAGGTCATTAAAATACTCGCAAAAGCTAAAACCGACATGAAATTATAAGCGAATAATCCACGTAAAGCTGGCACAAATCGAGCATGGATTACAAATGCATAAACCATAATACTAATTAACGCCCAAGTTTCTTTTGGATCCCAACCCCAGTAGCGGCCCCAACTTTCATTAGCCCATTGTCCTCCTAAAAAGTTACCAATGGTAAGCATTACTAAACCAACTGTTAAAGCTAGTTCGTTGATATAAGTGATTTCTTTGATATTCAATTCCATTTTGATTTTGTTCTTTTGATTGGTAAAAATCATTAAAAACAAAGACACTAAACCTAAAATCATAGCTAAAGTAAATGGTCCGTAACTGGCTACAATAACTGCTACGTGAATCATTAACCAATATGAATTTAAAACAGGTTGTAAATTAGCGATACTTGGATCCATCCAATTCAAATGCGCAACCCATAATATAATAGCCGTTACAAATGCTGTTGAAGCAACTGTAAGTTCCGATTTTCTTCCAAAAGCCACACCAAAAAACATGGTAGCCCAACCAACATAAATCATACTTTCATAAGCATCAGACCATGGTGCATGACCTGAAATATACCAACGCACAATTAATCCAGCTAAATGTGAAATGAACAATAAAATAACGAGTCCGTGAAAAAATTTCACTGTATAATTCACCCATTTCTTTTTATTGAAAATTTGAACAATTACAAAAATAAACATTAATATTCCCACTAAAGCATAATAAGTATACAACTTCTTGAAAACATCGTATTTATTATATTGAATTTCTGCTTCAAGTTTATCTTCTGAAAGCATTACTTTTCCACCAAATTTCTTTTGGAATTCAGACAATCCTTTCAACAAACTCTCGGCATTTTTATAATTTTTAGATTGTGAAGCTCTTGCTGCTTCTCCAAAATAGAAAGGAATAATATTTTTAATGGTATCTAAATTGGTTTTCGTAGGATGTTGAAGCTCTAAGTACGAAGCCCATTTGTTATTCGCATCTTTTGGCAAAGGAAAAAATCTTAAAATTTGTCCACTGATAGCCGAATATAACAAATTTACTTTTTTATCTGCTTCAATAAAATCTTTTTGAAATTTATTTGGTACAACTTCTTTATAAGCATCATCAGTTTGTTTTTGCAATTTATAATTTCCAAAATCATCAAAAAAGCTAATTAAGGGTGCATATTTCGCTTTTTTATCAACTCCAATAATCTTACGAATGCTATCATTTCCTCTTTCTAAATAAATAATCGGAATTTGGTACCAAAATTCTGGAAACTGGTTCATTGAAATCAAAACCTGATCAGAAGTAAATTCTTCAAACTTATCGTTTTTAGATACTTTTCGTAATAATTCAGAAGAGAAAGTATTTACGGGTTTCATTCTTCCGCTATAATCTTGGATGACTAACCTTCCGAATTTCTCTGCATGTTCAGCTGAAACCATAAATTTTCTAATCTCTTTTAAAGATTGTTCTACGGTTGGCATTTTTGGTTTTTGAACCGAAGTTTCATGCTGATGTGGTTCGGTTCCATGATTGTGTCCGTCATGATTGCTATGTTCTTCTTGAGCAAAACCTACCAATCCGAAGAAAAATAACAATACGGTTAAAGTCGCTTTTTTCGCACGAACTTTATCTAATTTTACTTTTAAATCGTTAAATCTGGTATTTTTATCGAATAAAATCGCCATCATTCCTAAATATAATAAGAAATAACCGATGTAACTGATCCAAGTTCCCCAAAAATCGTGACTAACAGAAAGTACTGTTCCTTTTTCATCTTCATCAAAACTAGCTTGAAAGAATCGGAAACCTTTATAATCCAAAACATTGTTCATAAAAACACTGTCTTTGAAACTTTCTTTTCCATTTAATACTTCGATTTTACTTTTAAACGCAGAGTAGCTTTTTTCAGTTCCTGGTTGTTTATCGGCAATAAAGTCGTCTAATTTTATAGAAAACGGCAACGTATGTACTTTACTTCCATACATTAAAGTGAAGTCTAATTTACCAATTTTAAAACTTTTTGGTTCACCTTGTTTTCCTTTAGAACCGGTTAAAGTAACAATTTCTTCTTTGTTTTGAGAAGTCACTTTTACCACAATCGCGTCATCAGTTTTTTTATCTTTATAATTGTTGTTCGAAGCTAAAACCACTTCACCATTTTGCGCTAATTCTGGAAATACAAACTGACTTCCGCCTGCATTATATAAAGAACGGAACATTAACGGGCTTGGTTGATCTTTAGCAATTGTACCTTGGAATTTATCTGCCATTCGCATGAAATTTCCATCAAAAGGTGTTTGAATCGTGTAAGCTTCAGAAATTTTAGTAATATTTACAGCACCTTGCGTAAATTTATTGAACGCAAATAATACGTTACTAATATTTTTCACTTCACCATCACGTAAAAAATGTTCTTTTCTACTTCCGCCGCTGGCTTCTACTAATTTGATATATAATTCACCTTTTGCGTTTGGTTTGAATGTTTCAGACGCATTCATAATAAATTCTTGTAATTCAATTTTATATGGAATGTCGGAAAATTTGTCAGAATAACTGAATGAATTATTTACAGCTTGAGAAAGTAATAACTGATGTTCACTGGTTTTACGTTTCATTTCACCTTTATAATCACCATCTACAAAGGTGGTCAAATGTGGCATATCCGAATACACTGTATTTGCCGTTGCACCTTCACGAATTGGCATTAAACCCTCGTAACTGATATATCTAGTTACAAAAGCACCAATAATTATTAAAATCCACGATAAGTGTAATAATAAAGTGGCCCATTTTTCTTTTTTATGCAATTGATAACGTTTGATGTTTCCGAAAAAGTTAATTAAGAAAAACAACATAATGGCTTCAAACCACCAAGTATTGTAAACTAAAATTCTAGCCGTTTCGGTGTTATAAGCATCTTCAATAAAAGTTCCTGCTGCCATAGCTGCTGCAAAACCAATGAATAAAACAGCCATTAAACGAGTAGAATATAGTGCGGAAAGTAATTTTTGTAACATAAAATGTTGTCTTTTTTTTGAGTAGTGCAAATGTACAGAATTGAAAATAAAGAGTAACTATTTTAACAAAATTTAATATTTGTGCGGGAAAATGGAAGTTGGAGGTTAGGAGTCTAATACAACATTTTTACTTCTTTAATATCAAATAGCTGCAAACTGTCATCTTCTAATTGAATTTGTAATAAGCCATTTGGTAAAACTTGCTTGATAATTCCCATAAATTTATCATTTTGAGCATTCTCAAAAGCCATTGGCATATTTTTTTTGAATAAATTTTCGTGATACACTTCCCAAAAATATTTCGCCCCTTCATTTTTATATAAATTAATATTATTTTGAAATTGATTTAAAAAAGTCAACAATACTTCATCTTTATTCCATTCTTGTCCGGAAATTATTTTTAAAGAACTCGCTTGTGGCAGATTTATAAAGTTTTCTTGGTTTACATTTATGCCAATTCCGATGACAGAAAAGATTTCTGAGTTACTTTTGAACTGATTTTCAATTAATATGCCACAAATTTTCTTTTTATCTGCCAAAATGTCGTTTGCCCATTTTGTAGTTAAATTCGGAATTTTTAAATTAGAAAATGTTTGAAACAAACTCACTGCAACCACTACATTTAAATTAAAAACTTCTTCAAAACTTAGCAAGATATCTTTTGTCAAAATACTGAAAGTGAGGTTTTTACCACTTTCCGCTTCCCAATTTGCCCCACGTTGTCCTCGTCCATTTGTTTGATTTTCTGCCAGAACAACTGTGAAATTTTCAACAGTTTGTTTTGTTATTAATTCTTTTAAATAACTGTTGGTGGAATCAATGGCACTGAGTTTGATGATATGCATAGAAGAAATTTTGTTATTACTTAATTGAAGTTACAAAAATAAAGACAAAAATTGATACCTTTGCACAAAACGAATAAATAATAGATGACGAAAAATATTAGCACAGATGATTTACTAGCAAGTATCATCAAAGGAATTGAAGATTTAAAAGGATTAGATATTGATATTCTTGATTTAAGAGGAATAGACAATAGTGTTTGTGATTATTTTGTAATTTGCAATGGTAATTCAAATACACAAGTAAATGCAATCGTAGGTTCAGTACAAAAAGTTGTGTCTAAAGAATTAAAAGACAAACCTTGGCATGTTGAAGGTGCAGACGTTGGCGAATGGGTATTAATGGATTATGTTAGCATAGTAGTACACGTATTTCAAAAACACATTAGAGAGTATTATAACATTGAAAGCCTTTGGGGTGATGCTAAAATCACTTCAATCGCCAATAAATTCTAAACCAAATTATGTCAGAAAAAGAAAACGAAAACAAAAACAAGCCAGTAATTAAAGTAGTTAAACTTGGTCCTTGGTTTTTTCCAATATTAGCCGTTTCAATAATTTTATTAATCAACTTTTTCAATGGTGGTTTCGATATGAATTATCCGAAATCGACTTCTATTTCTTCTTTTTATGATTTATTAAATAAGAATCAAATTGAAAAAGTAGACATTTTAACAAGTACTTCTGGCAATACAGCTGAAGTTACTTTAAAAACTGCTGCTTATAAAAATTCAACAGACAAAGAATTAAAGAAATTAACTAAAGAAAAAGGACCGCATTATTTAGTAAAAGATGTAGGTAGCTTAGAGTTATTTCAAAAAAGATTAGAAGAAGCAAAAGGTAAAAATCTAATTTCTGTTTACGATTTAAAACCTACAAGCAACTGGAGTGAATGGATTGGTTTATTATTACCAACCTTAATTTTCATTGGATTTTTCTATTTCATTTCGAAAAGAATGTCAGGTGGCGCTGGAGGTGGTGGTCAAATATTCAGTATCGGAAAATCGAAAGCTAAATTATTTGACGAAAAAAATGACATTAAAGTTACTTTTGAAAATGTAGCTGGATTAGAAGGTGCTAAAGAAGAAATTCAAGAAATTGTAGAATTTTTAAAAACACCTGAAAAATATACAAGTATTGGTGGTAAAATTCCAAAAGGAGCCTTATTAGTTGGTCCTCCTGGAACTGGAAAAACCTTACTAGCCAAAGCAGTTGCAGGTGAAGCTAATGTACCTTTCTTCTCTTTATCAGGTTCTGATTTTGTGGAAATGTTTGTTGGAGTTGGAGCTTCTCGTGTGAGAGATTTATTCAAACAAGCTAAAGACAAAGCGCCAGCTATTATCTTCATTGATGAAATTGACGCCGTGGGTAGAGCTCGTGGAAAAAACAACATGTCAGGAAGTAATGACGAGAGAGAGAACACACTAAATCAGTTACTGACAGAAATGGACGGATTTGGTACAAATTCAAACGTAATTGTATTAGCCGCAACGAACAGAGCAGATGTATTAGACAAAGCTTTAATGCGTGCTGGACGTTTTGACAGACAAATTTATGTTGACCTACCAGATATCAGAGAACGTAAAG
>MGWJ01000170.1 GCA_001800945.1 Flavobacteria bacterium RIFCSPLOWO2_12_FULL_31_7 | reverse complement strand
GCTCCGACAAAGTCTAAAAACGCTCCGACAAAGTCTAAAAACGTTCCGACAAAGTCTAAAAACGCTCCGACAAAGTCTAAAAACGTTCCGACAAAGTCTAAAAATGTTCCGACAAAGTCTAAAAACGCATTGGAGAGTTGATAATGCATATCGAAAACTTGATAATGCGCGTCGGAAACTTGATAATATGCATCGGGAACTTGATAATATGCATCGGGAACTTGATAATGTGTTTCGAAAAGTTCCGAAATAGCAATGGGAAAAATATTATTAAACAAAAAACCGAACGCATAACTACGGTTTGGCGCAATAGCGAAAATTTCTTAAAATCATGTTCGATTTTCCGCTGGAAAATCTTATATTAGCATCAAATAATCGTTCCACGAAGTCGCTACTGCGCCAAGCCGCGGCCCGTTAACTGCAAGTTATGAAAAACGAAACGGTTACGAACGGAAGAAAAATTCTAAAATTTACAACTTGAAAAAAAGCATTCTTTTAATCGCTTCGATTTTTATAGCAATTTATGCTTACAATAATTTCTTTACCAATAATACGTTAATTGGAACATATGTAAATAGAAATTATGGAAATGATTTTATTGGAGGTAATCCACATATCGCTGATACTTTAATCCTAAAAAAAGATAATCAATTTGAAAGTCCTTATTATGGAAAAGGGAAATACAAACTAAATTACACTTTGAATGGTACAGAAATCGACCTAGATTACGGTGAAGGATTTACAAGTACGAATATAAACGGAGAACAAGTCACTGTTTCCAATGAAGAATCTTTTAGTACCTATATAAATAGAATTTGGTTTGTGGGAAATCCTAAAATTATCCTATTTGAAGATTTAAATCAATATTATGAAAAAATAAATTAACCAGCAGTTAACAGCAGTTTGCAGCAAGTGGGGTTTTAGGGCTAAATTTAATGTTGGTTTTGTGTTTGTAAACTTAATCTTAAATTGATACTTTTGGGGAACAATTCCCCACCTGCAGCAAGCTGGCGGGACGTTAGTGGCAAGCTTAACACCAATCGGTAGACAAACAAAAAACAATTTAAAATGGCAATAAGTACAAATTCAACAATTCATTATACGAAAAGTTTAGATAATTTATTGCAAATCTTAAAAAATGGTTTTTCTCTTAAATATTGCAAGGAAGATTTCTTTTGGAAACAGAAAAAACTAAGATATGCGTATCCAATGATTTGTTTTTGTGACATTCCACTTTCTGAAGTAAAAAAACATCTTGACTCTTACGGTCATTATGGAATTGGATTAAAGAAAGATTGGGCTGTAAAAAAAGGTTTAAATCCAGTATTATATTTAGAAAAGGAATCATCATTATCTGAAACATTAATGCAACAAATAATGAGATTTGACAAGAACAAAAAAGAATTGAAAACAGACCCAAATACTCCAAAAATCGACGAGGTTTGGAGACAAGAATTAATTACACTTTGTTCTCATATTAAAAATTATGATGGCGATTTAATTATTAATGGTAAAGAGATTAATAATTATCGGTTTTACGATGAAAGAGAATGGAGATATGTACCAACAAAATTAGAACTTAAAGGTAATAAAAGAGCTATTTTACAAGACATATATATTGCTGACAAGGAAAAATACAATAAAGAAGTTGGAAAAATTAAACTTGAGTTTGATATCGCTGAAGATATTTCATATATCATCGTTAAGGAAGAAAATGACATACATAAAACATTAGACTTTATAAGTCAGAATTTCAAAAAAACTCTTTCTGCTTCTGATATGGAAATTCTAATGACTAAAATAATTAGTACTGACCAAATTATAAATGATTTTTAAATAAAAGCCAGCCACTAACAAGCGTTTGGCAAGATTGCGAATTTTGTGCAAAAATCACGTTTACATTTCGCAAGAAATTTTATCTTTAACAGAAAATAATCGGTTCCGAAGTTCGCAACCTCGCCAAGCGCCGGAACGTTAGCTGCCATATTATTTGAAAACCGTTTAAAACATGAAACATGAATAAAGACAAAATTAAGTTTTCAAAATTCTTCCAAGAGTCCAAAATTAAGGCCATAAAAAAAATCAAAAAATGTTATCACCCAGAATGTAACGAAAATTCAATAAATTCCCATATTTTACAAAAGAATGGAATTCTTTCTTCTATTGCAAAAGACAACCATTTATGGGAACATATACTCGACCAATTCAAAGAACCTCATTTTCAATTCAAAAAAACAGGAATAAATGAAATTTTTTCTTTCAATTGTTTTTGTCAAAAGCATGATAATGAACTATTCAAAAGTATAGAAAATGAAACAATCGATTTTAGTAATTATAAATCTTGCCTTTTATTTACTCTTCGAACCATATATAACGAAAAATTTCGAAAAGAAGTAAATATCGATATTTATAAATCTATGCTTATGTCTGAGTTATCAGCAGAAATGAATATCGAGTTTTTACAATTAACACTTAATCAAGAGAAACTTGGACTTAATGATTTACAACTAAACGAAAAAGATATTTGGAAAGATCTTAATGAAAATACTGAATCGTTTATTTTTGAATTTCGAGAAATTTCAAAAATTGATCTTTGCCTTTCCGCATTTTATAATTATGAAACAACTTTAGAGATGAATCTTTATAAATTAAAAACGGGAAAAGATATGGAACGAATTTCAGGGATATTTATCAATATTTTTCCATATAAAAACAAAACTATACTCTTGAAAGGATATAATAAAATTGATGAAAAATCTGTTAAACCATATTTTTATACTTATTTCAAAGAATCAGAAAAAAGAGTTCAAAGAAAACTAACTAATTTATTTTTATTTGCTTGTGAAACGTGGGTGATATCTGAAAAATTATATCATGATAAATTTAAAGGAATTGAAAATATAATTGCATTTGCTTCAATATATTCTATAAACAACTTAAATGAAAGACAAAACTTTGCCTTAAATATGTTTGCGGATAATTTTAAAACAGAAATGACAAAATGGTACTCTAAATATAAATACGGCAGCTAACACACGTTTGGCGCAATTGCGAATTTTGTGTTAAATTCACGTTCATTTTTCGCAAGAAATATTATCTTTAACAGAAAATAAATCGTTCCGAAGCTCGCAACTGACGCCAAGCGTGGGAACGTTAGCCGTTATTTTCTCCGTACACAACAAATTAAAACTTAAAATCATAAATGAGAATACAAATTGATTTTGACAAGAAACAAAAATCGCCAAGTATGTTTGCTTTGGAAAGATTTTTAAACTATCACTTAATTGAAATCAATCACGGAATCAGTTTTGATGCTATTTTTATAACTTTCATCGAAAAACCGAAAAAGGATCAAAAATATAAAAGAAAATATCTATACAAATTGTATGCAGATATTTCAATTGATTGCGAATTTGAAAACTACAATGAATTGAGTTTATCCAATTTTGAAAAAGGGTTTGTTTCATTTCAAAAATCAATCGAATTCATCAAAGAAATTAATATCGAAAATAGAGATTTTAATGAAAGTTTATTGAAAACAAATATTCAAGATTTAAAAGTTCTAATTCCCAAAAATGAAATTGAATTAAACAAATGGGTTGGCAAAAAGGATGAAATAGAAAGAATTATTCATCTCAAAAGAATGAAATGCAAATTTGAGCAAAGGAAACTAAATCAAAAACCATTGAATGTGAAATTAAAAGGATTTAGAATATATGAAGACAGCGAAAATCCAGATTTAAGACCATATTTAAACTTTATTAGTGTGACTTTGAGCGAAATTGTAAAGAAATTTTCATTTTTCACACCTAAGTATAAAGAAATTTACTTTTATATTTCTAAAAATATTGATGAGGCAAAAAAAGTATTTGCATTAGAAGACTGGCATGAATATGCCTACGCTGTTTTGGATTATGACACTTTTTTAAATAGTAATATTAAAGAAAAGTTTGTTCTGCTTTACAAATCATTATCTATTGCTTTTTATGAATTATCAGAAATTGACAATTTAGACAATCAATCAATTGCAACGGTATTAAATGAATTGAATAAAAAAATTAAATCTATAACAGAGGAAAATACAGACAGTGATTTAATAGAAAAACTCTATTTGAATAACCAAAAAGAAAAATTATTACTAAACAGAAAATAAAAACATCGGCTAACACACGTTTGGCGCAATTGCGAATTTTGTGGTAAATTCACGCTTATTTCTCGCAAGAAATTTTATCTTTGATAGAAAATAATTCGTTCCGAAGCTCGCAACTGACGCCAAGCGTGGGAACGTTGTGTGTAATTTTAAAAAAACGAAACGTTATAAAACCCATAAAAAAACTGAGATTTTTAAATATAAATTTTTAAAATGAGAAAGCTTGACGTTAAACACTATCTTGACATCTATAGCATTAGAAAAGAAATGCAAGAAGAAGGCATAACAAATCCAAGTGAACAAATTAAAAATTTCACAAAGGATTTTGTTGAAAAATTACAAAGTTTACAACTGGACGAAGAAGTTATTTTAAAAGACAGCTCATTTTTTGACAGCAAAGGTAATTTAATAATGAAAATACCAAATTAAAATATTATAATGACAACTGATTTTGATTTTTTTAAAACCGAAATGCCAGAAAGTAGAAAAGCAGACTTTTATTTGGGCTGTTTAAATGGTTGTGTTTTTATTGACTTAAACCAATCAAGTGAAAATCTAATTTCTTTAAGTAGAATTTCATTTGATGGATTTGGATGTTGCGATTTAAAAGATACAACAAATAACTTAAATCTTGAGCTATCAAAACAATTCTTGGAAGAAATTAAAAAGGATGAATTAGATCAAGAAAAATTGACAACTCTTATAAAAGAAATAATAAAAATAAACAAAAAACATATTTGGGCAGATGCACTTGAAGAGTATAATCTAATCGACAACGTTTAAAAATAAAAACTACACACAACAGCGGTTTGGCTCAATAGCTAAATTTACCTTAAAAATCACGTTCGATTTTCCGCTGGAAAATCTTATCTTAGCAAGAAATAATCGTTCCACGCAGTCGCTACTGCGCCAAGCCGCGGAACGTTGTGTTCTAGTTGTTTCGAAACGTTAATGATTGAACAATTTCTTAAACTTCAACATCATTTTTTCTAAATA
>MGWJ01000169.1 GCA_001800945.1 Flavobacteria bacterium RIFCSPLOWO2_12_FULL_31_7 | reverse complement strand
CAACTAAATTATTATTAGCAAATAAATCGCCTCCTAAAAAAGAAACAGTAAATGCTTTTGATAAAAATGGTACATCTCCACTTCCGGTAGTTAAATTATAATCAACATACCATAAATCATAACCTTCCATCAACTCTGGTAAACTAATATTATTCGGATAATCCTGATAATCGTTTACGTACACGTCAGTAGTACATGATTGCAAACTGAACAATGAAATTAATCCTAGTATAAGTAATTTTGCTTTCATAATATTGAAATTTAATGGTTTGTAAAGTACAATTCAATAGCCGTGCCAAAAAAGTTTCATTCACAAATCGTTAACAAGTTTTTTTGTTTTATTTTACTGTTTTTATTGTCTTAAAGTGAAGAAAATGAGTTATTTAGTAGTTAAGAAAATTTTCATTAATTTTTCAACTTGCAAGGGTTATTGAAAAAGTGTATTTTTGAGGTTCATTATTTTTGAACATGGAAAACAACAAAAAATTTGCAGTTATAGGTGGCGGAAGTTGGGCAACAGCAATCGCGAAAATGTTATGTGAGAATCAAGAAAAAATTGCTTGGTATATGCGTAGTACGTATGCTTTAGAGCATTTGAAACACCAAAAACACAACCCAAATTATTTAAGTTCAGTAGCTTTTGATACTAATAAATTACAGTTGACTAATGATATTAATGAAGCCATAAAATTTGCTGACATTGTTATTTTTGCCATTCCATCTGCGTTTTTAAGTGGAGAATTAGAAAAAATGACGGAGTCTTTAGAAGGAAAAACTATTTTTTCTGCAATTAAAGGAATCGTACCAGAAACTAGTTTAATTGTTGGCGAACATTTTCATACACAATTTAATATTCCTTACGAAAATATTGGAGTAATTACTGGACCTTGTCACGCGGAAGAAGTAGCTTTAGAACGTTTGTCGTATTTAACTATTGCTTGTGCAGATGAAGAAAAAGCCAAATATGTGGCTAAAAATGTTTCTTCTTATTACATCAAAGCCAAAACGTCTGATGATATTGTGGGAACAGAATATGCAGCAGTTTTAAAGAATATTTATTCTATTGCAGCTGGAATTGCTCACGGTTTAGGTTATGGAGATAACTTTCAAGCAGTTCTAATGAGTAACGCCATTCGTGAAATGAAAAAATTCATTAAAAAAGTTCATAAAATGAAGCGTAATATTAATGATTCGGCTTATTTGGGCGATTTATTAGTGACAGGTTATTCGGTGTTTTCTAGAAATAGAATGTTTGGTAATATGATAGGGAAGGGCTACACTGTAAAATCAGCTCAAATGGAAATGAGTATGGTGGCGGAAGGCTATTACGCTGTAAAAAGTGCTTATAATCTAAATTTAGAATACAAAGCAAAGACTCCAATTATTAACGCCGTTTACCAAATTTTATACGAAGGAAAAGATGCAAAAGCCGTGTTTAGTAAGTTAACAGAGAAGCTGGATTAGGTTTTTGTAATATGTAAATCGTATATCAAAAATCATAAAATCGTAAATACAACTATACATGCACTTCATCAACGTCATTCTTCCTTTAAATCTTGATAAAACGTTTACGTATTCCGTAAATGTGGAAGAATACAAGTTTTTGCAGCCTGGAATGCGAGTTACCGTTCCTTTTGGAAAAACAAAAGTGTACACGGCTTTAGTTGTCGAAAAGCACACCAATCCACCAGAATTATACGAAGCCAAAGAAATCAGTCAAATTATTGATGAAGTTCCGATTGTAAACGACATTCAACTGAAACATTGGAGTTGGATGGCTTCGTATTATATGTGTTCGATAGGAGAAGTTTTTAAATCAGCTTTACCTTCTGGATTGATTTTAGAAAGCGAAACAATGATTTCTTCTTCGCACACAGAATCGGATAAAACCTTAGCTACTGACGAAGAATTCTTGGTTTTAGAAGCTTTAGAAAATAAATCTTCCATTAAAATTTCAGAAATTTCCCAGATTTTAAATAAAAAAAATGTAATTCCGATTGTTCAAAGCCTACTTGCTAAAGGTTTGTTAACGATGCAAGATGAGGTACAAGATACATACAAGCCTAAGTTGATAAAATACATCAAATTACAAGAGGAATTTTTACAAGCAGAAAAACTTCAAGAATTATTAGAACTTTTAGGAAAAGCTAAAAAACAAAAAGAAATTGTTTTGTCGTATTTTCAATTGCAAGCGACAGAAAAAAAGCCAATTCCTGCAAAATTATTAATCGAAACTTCTGGTGTAAGTGCTGCGGTGATTAAATCGTTAGTCGACAAACAAATTTTCGAAGAATATTATATCAATACGGACCGAGTTTCGTTTGAAAAGGAAGAAGATTATGATATTCAATTAAGCGAAGCTCAAACTCTAGTTTTAGAAAGTATCAAAGAAAAGTTTCAACAGTTTGATGTCAATTTATTATATGGAGTTACAGCTTCTGGAAAAACGGAAGTGTATATCAAACTTATTGAAGAATTTTTACAACAAGACCAACAAGTATTGTTTTTATTACCAGAAATTGCTTTAACAACTCAATTAGTACAACGTTTATCGGCGTATTTCGGAAATCAAATAGCAGTTTTCCATTCGAAATACAATTCCAATGAACGTGTTGAGGTTTACAATCATGTGTTGCAAAATTTGGATAAAGCAAAAGTAGTTTTAGGTGTACGAAGCGCGTTATTTTTACCTTTTTCTAACTTAGGTTTAATTGTGGTAGATGAAGAACACGAAGCAACTTACAAACAACAAGATCCAGCACCACGTTATCACGCCAGAGATGCAGCGATAGTTTTAGCGAAATTTCATAATGCGAAAGTTTTATTAGGAAGTGCCACGCCAAGTATAGAATCGTATCATAATGCAAAAACGAATAAATACGGCTTAATTGAATTATTTACCCGATTTAATAATGTGGTTTTACCCGAAATTTACCTGATTGATTTAAAAGATAAATATTTTCGTAAACGAATGGACGGTCATTTTTCCGATGAATTACTGGAAAGAATGCACGAAACTTTAGCGAATAATGAACAAATTATGTTGTTTCAAAATCGCAGAGGCTATTCGCCATATATAGAATGTACTACTTGTGGACATGTGCCTCAATGTCCAAGTTGTGATGTGAGTTTAACGTATTACAAATACAAAAATCATTTGAAATGTCATTATTGCGGACATAGCATAGCGAAACCAACACATTGTCACGCTTGTAATTCGTTGGATATTTCTGCGAAAGGATTTGGTACAGAACAAATAGAATTGGAATTGAAAAAATTGTTTCCAGAAAAGCGAATTGCTCGAATGGATCAAGATACAACTCGCGGTAAATTTGCTTTCGAGAAAATGATTGATGCTTTTAAAAATCAGGAAATTGATATTTTAGTCGGCACGCAAATGTTGGCAAAAGGTTTAGATTTTGAAAACGTGACTTTAGTCGGAATTCTAAATGCTGATAATTTGTTGAATCAACCGTATTATCGTGCTTATGAACGTGCATATCAAATGATGGTTCAGGTTGCGGGTCGTTCTGGAAGAAAAGCGAAAAAGGGAAGTGTGGTCATTCAAACTTACAATCCAATGCATAATACGATTCAACAAGTAGTAAATAATAATTATTTAGCGATGTTTAACGAGCAATTATACGAAAGACGTAATTTTCAATATCCGCCGTTTTTCCGTTTGCTACAAATCCGATTAAAACATAGAGATTACGAAAAGCTTCGTGAAGGTTCCACTTGGTTGTATAATGTTCTGAAACAACAAATTGCAGTACCAGTTTTAGGTCCAGAAGAACCTGCAATTAATAGAATTAGAAATGAATACATTAGAACGATTCTGATCAAAATTCCGAATAACACCAATCTTATAAATACAAAAAAACTTATCAAAAAAGCATTGATAAGTTTTGAGGCGACTTCGCAATATCGTTCTATTAAAACTACAATTAATGTAGATTATTAGATAACTAATCTGTCAATCTGAACTTGTTTCAGATTCTGAAATGAATTCAGAATGACAAAAAATATCTTTTATTTAATAACTTTCTAAAATAGTTATAATTTCTTCTTTTTTATTTCTACTTAACGGAATTTTTTCTCCGTCAATTTCAACTTGCTTACTGTTAAAGCGTTCCACTTTATCTAAATTGATAATGTACGATTTATGTATTCTTAAGAAATTATCTTTTGGAAGTTCTGTTTCGAAGGCTTTCATAGTTGATAATACTAAATGTGTATCTTCATAAGTCACCACTTTAATATAATCTCCAAAAGCTTCAACCCATTTAATATGAGAAGTGTAGACTTTTATCTTTTTAAGATTGCTCTTTATAATTAAATGCGGACCATGATCATCATGAATTTGATCGTGTTTTAGTTGATGCATTTCTAATGCTTTTTTTACAGAAACCAAAAAGCGTTCTTTTTTTATAGGTTTTTGTAAAAAGTCTAGCGCAGAATATTCAAAAGCTTTTACCGCATAATCTGCTTTGGAAGTGATGAAAACAATTAAAGGTTTAATTTTTAATCCGTCTAATAAGTCAAAACCTGTTATATGTGGCATTTCAATATCTAAAAAAATCAAATCAACATGATTATTTGTGATATAACTTTTTGCTTCTAGAGCATTAGAAAAGTCACCACCTAATCTTAAATTGGTGTGTTCAGATATTAATTTTGCAATAGTAATTCTCTGAATTGAACTGTCATCAACAACAATAGTATTTAACTTCATAGGCTTAAAATAATTAAAATTTTAACAAAACATGCATTTAAACTTAGTTTTAAAGTATAAATGTATATAAAAAAAACACAATAAACTAATATTATGTTTAAAAAAAAATACTTTTTAATGGATTTGTAAATTAAATATAATTGTATATCTTTGCACCCAATTTAAAAAATACATACAAATGAAAAATTACGAAACTGTTTTCATTTTGAATCCCGTTTTATCTGATGTTCAGGTAAAGGAAACAGTAAGCAAATTTGAAGATTTTCTTACTTCTAAGGGTGCTAAAATGGTATCAAAAGAGGATTGGGGCTTAAAAAAATTAGCCTATGAAATCCAACACAAAAAAAGTGGTTTTTACCATTTATTTGAATTTCAAGCGCCAGCTGAATTAATCATTGCTTTAGAAACTGAATTCAGAAGAGACGAGAGAATCATGAGATTCTTAACTGTTTCTTTAGATAAACATGCTATTTCTTGGGCAGAAAGAAGAAGAGAAAAATTAAAAACTAAAGGTAACTAATTATGTCTATAGCTAGTGGAAAAAAAGAAGGAGATATCAGATATCTTACTCCTTTAAACATTGATACAAACAAACAAAAAAAATATTGTCGTTTCAAAAAATCTGGTATCAAGTATATCGATTATAAAGATGGTGACTTTTTATTAAAGTTTGTAAACGAGCAAGGTAAAATTTTACCAAGACGTTTAACTGGTACTTCATTAAAATTTCAAAGAAAAGTGTCTGTGGCTGTGAAAAGAGCTCGTCATTTAGCTTTAATGCCTTACGTGGCGGATTTATTAAAATAATAATAATCATTTGTTGTTCCGATGCTATCGGGACTAACTTATAAATTTAACAAGGACAACAAAATGGAACTAATTTTAAAACAAGACGTTCAAAATTTAGGTTTTAAAGATGATGTGGTAACTGTAAAAAACGGATACGGTCGTAATTTCTTAATTCCTCAAGGAGTTGCTATCTTAGCTACTTCTTCTGCTAAAAAAGTTTTAGCTGAAAATTTAAAACAAAAAGCTCACAAAGAAGCTAAAGTTGTAGCAGATGCAAAAGCAACTGCAGAAGCAATCAAAGCTTTAGAGATAAAAATCACTGCAAAAGCAGGTGGTGAAAAATTATTCGGATCAATTTCTAATGCAGATATCGCGCAAGCTTTAGAAGCAAACGGACAAGCAATCGAAAGAAAATTTATCACTTCAGGTATTGTTAAAAGAACTGGAAAATACAGTGCTACTATCCGTTTACACAGAGAAGTAATCATTGAATTACCTTATGAAATTGTTGCTGAAAAAGCATAATTTTATTTAAAATATTTCTTTAAAAAGCGTTGCAATTGCAACGCTTTTTTTATTTTTACGAAACCTTACGTTGAAAATAAAATCTATCAATGAAATACACACGCCTAACCAAAGAACAATTAGAAGAACTTCATCCTGAGTTCATTACCTTTTTAGCTACCCAAACTATTGATAAAAAAGAATGGGATGAGCTAAAAACGAATAAACCAGAAGTTGCTTTACAAGAAATTGATGTCTTTTCAGATTTAATTTGGGATAAAGCCATTACCAATGTTCGTTTTATTGATCATTTTTCTAAAAATCATATTTTTCTTTTTAAATGTCATGATACTTTATTGGAATCGTTGATTGTTCAAACTTCAAATGAAACCGTTGACTTTTTTACAACTGAAGGTTTAGAATGGTTAGGTAATAATCTTTTTAGCGATGTAGTAACCATTCAAACAGGGAAAAAAGAAGTGACTGAAAATCGTAATGAAGAAGTTTTTAAAATTATTCAAAACGGCGGAATCATCAGCAAAGGCGAACTATACATTAAATTAACAGCATTAATAAAAGTATCGTAATATGACTGTTTTAGAAACAATTCAATCATTAAGAGCTGAATTAAACCAGCATAATCATAATTATTATGTGTTGGATAATCCAACTATTTCAGATTTTGATTTCGATATGAAACTTCAAGAACTTCAAAATCTTGAAGAAAAACATCCTGAATATTTTGATGAAAATTCGCCAACGCAACGAGTAGGAGGAACGATAACTAAGAGTTTTAATACGGTCGAGCACGAATACAGGATGTTTTCTTTGGATAATTCGTACTCAAAAGAAGATCTATTGGATTGGCAAACTCGTTGTCAGAAAATTTTAGGCGATGTACCTTTAGAATTTACTTGCGAATTAAAATATGACGGTGCTTCTATTAGTATTACCTACGAAAACGGGAAGTTAGTCAAAGCAGTTACGCGTGGAGATGGTTTTAAAGGCGATGACGTTACGAATAATATCAAAACAATAAAATCTGTTCCATTGCAATTGAATGCTGGATTTCCGGATAAATTTGATATTCGTGGCGAAATTATTCTGCCTTTTGCAGGTTTCGAAAAAATGAACCAAGAATTAATTGAGATTGGTGAAACGCCTTATTCCAACCCAAGAAATACCGCTTCAGGAAGTTTGAAATTACAAGATAGTGCGGAAGTTGCTAAACGTCCGTTAGAATGTTTGTTGTATGGAATGATAGGCAATAATTTACCCATTCAATCGCAGTATGAAGGTTTAGAATTATCTCGAAAACTGGGTTTCAAAGTCCCTGCTCAGAGTAAATTAGCTAAAAACATTGATGAAGTTTTTGAATTCATTGAATATTGGGACAAAAACAGACACAATTTACCCTACGAAACTGACGGTGTGGTAGTGAAAATAAACAACATTCATTTTCAGGAAGAATTAGGATATACTGCTAAATCGCCTCGTTGGGCAATGGCTTACAAGTTCAAAGCAGAGCAGGTGAGTACGATTTTGCAATCTATTTCATACCAAGTTGGACGAACGGGTGCGATTACTCCAGTTGCGAATTTAGAACCTGTCCAATTGGCTGGGACTATTGTGAAACGTGCATCTTTGCATAACGCAGATCAAATTGCAAAATTAGATATTCGTGTTGGTGATGAAGTTTTTGTAGAAAAAGGAGGAGAAATTATTCCAAAAATAATTGGTGTTGCTCACAGAGGAAATCAAGAAAATCCAACGGTTTATATTACGAATTGTCCAGAATGTAATTCCGCTTTAACCAGAAGTGATGGTGAAGCGAATCATTATTGTCCAAATTTTTATGGTTGTCCGCCACAAATTATTGGGAGAATTCAGCATTTTATTACTCGAAAAGCCATGGATATTGAAGGGTTAGGTGGTGAAACTGTAGCTTTGCTTTTTAATGCTGGCTTAGTTAAAAATTATGCTGATTTATACGATTTGAAAAAAGAACAAGTAGTTGTTTTGGAAAGAATGGCTGATAAATCTGCAGATAATCTGATTTCTGGTATAGAAAAGTCAAAAGAAATTACATTTGATAGAGTTTTATATGCTTTAGGTATTCGATATGTAGGTGAAACTGTGGCAAAAAAATTAGCGAAATATTATAAAAATATTGATAACTTAGCGAAAGCAGATTTACTTGATTTAGTTACAGTTGATGAAATTGGGGAAAGAATTGCACAAAGTGTGATGGATTTCTTTCAAAATGCAGAGAATAAAATTATCATTAATAGATTAAAAGAAGTTGGTGTTCAGTTTGAATTGAATGAAGTTTCAACTTCTGTTTCTAATGTTTTACAAGGAAAAATATTTGTTGTTTCTGGCGTTTTTGAAGTGTATACTCGTGATGACTTAAAAAAAGCCATTGAAGATAATGGTGGAAAAGTAGGAAGCTCAATTTCAACAAAAACTAATTATGTGGTAGCAGGAGCTAATATGGGACCTGCAAAATTAGAAAAAGCGAATCAGCTCAAAATTCCAATTATTGATGAATATCAATTTCAAAAACTAATAAATGAGTAAAGAAACTTTTTTATATGCTTATATAGTAATTTGTATTTTGTATTTTTTTTCTTCACTATTGCAATTAGATAGTTTAGAAGTCATTGCTAAGCCTTTATTTATCCCAACTTTACTGATTTATTATTTTAAAAGAGCGAAAGAAAATTTTCAAAACAGAGTCATTGTTAGTTTTATATTCTATTACATCGGCGAAATGTTAATTTTGAATAATGGAAAGCAATATTATTTAATTTCTGTTTGTTTCTTTTTAGTTCCGTATATAATATTATTATACTTCGTCAGTAAAGATTTGATGAAACTTTTAAAATTTAGAGCATTTAATAAAATTAATTTCGCGATCATTCTTGTACTTGCATTTTTGATTTATTTATATTTAAGTATAATGTATATTGTTGATGCAGAATCAATTATGGAAGGGTTGGTTTTGTATACTTATGGATTTGTTTTGTTAATCTTGAGCGTATTTTCTGTTTTAGTATATATTATGTATTTTTCGGCTTCAAGCCTTTTCTTGGTGATGACAGTTATTGCCTTCATCCTTTCAGATATGTTTTATATTTTCATACAAAAAGTAGAGTATAACTGGGCTTTTAAGTCAGTTAATTTAATAAGTCAGCTGCTTTCTTATTATTTTTTCGTAACTTACTCTTTAATTAAAGCAAAAGGTAAATAATGAAAAAAAATATTCAAAATTTATTGAAGCGTGATTTAGAGGTAGTTCCTTTAATTGCTTATTTTGTTTTCTATTTCTTGTATCTATTATTCGATAGGGTTTTAGAAATGAAGGATTATGCTGTTTTAGTTAAGCCTATAATTATTCCGCTGATTGCTTTTTTATATATTACGAATAAGAACAGTAAGAAAAGTTTTTTAAGCTTATTGCTTTTGATTTTTATTTTTATTTCTGACAATTCATTGTTATTAGAAATAAGATCTTTTCATATTTATGCCACAATTATCTATTTTTTCTGCTTAATGATATTTTTATATTATTCTTTATCTGATGTAAAATATTTTAAGGATAACAGTAGAAATAAGAGTAAGTTAGCTTATATACTGATTGGAATTGTTTTTTTTAGCTTAGTATTCTTGTTATTAAATTATGATTTCAAGTCAAAATCTGCTGAAAAATTTGTTGCTTTTGAATATATGATAACATTTTTAGTGGTTTTTGTAGTTAGTATTGTTAATTATGTTCGCTACAAAACAAAAAAAGCAAAGTATTTTTTTCTAACCATACTTTGCCTTTTTTTATCCGATTTGTGTTTTTCAATTCATCATTATTACAACGGTCATGTTGCTTTTAAATTTTTAATTTTTATTGTTGAAGTTCCCGTTTACTATTTTTTACTCAAATATTTATTAAAAAGAGATAAAGATATTATTGAACAATAATATTCTTTTCTTGACTAATATATTTCTCGTCATTGCTTAAATAAAAATCAATTCTTCCTAAGTTGATTCCGTAAGCTCCAACTTGATTGATAACTACTTGTTTGCCAACTTTATTGGTTTTTATGATTGGTTTATCTAAGAAGGTGTGAGTATGCCCGCCAATAATTAAATCGATATTTTGAGTAACGGCAGCTAATTTAATATCGGAAGGTTTTTCTGGTTCATTTTTATAATCAAAACCAAGATGAGATAAACAAATAATTAAGTCACATTTTTCAACTTCTTTTAATTGTTTTGTAATATCTTTAGCCACTTCAATTGGATTGTTGTAAACGGTTTCTTTATAAAGTTTTTTGTCAACTAAGCCTTCTAATTGTACACCTAAACCAAAAACACCAACTTTAATACCTTCTTTTATAAATATTTTGTAGGGTTTTACAATTCCATTTAATATGGTGTTTTTAAAATCATAATTCGCAGAAACAAATTCAAAATTTGCATGAGGTAATTGTGCATAAAATCCATCAATTCCGTTATCAAAATCATGATTTCCCATTGTGGCCAAATCATATTTCATCATGCTCATTAGTTTAAACTCTAATTCGCCACCATAATAATTAAAATAGGGTGTGCCTTGAAAAATATCACCAGCATCTAGTAAAAGTACATTACATTCTTCTTTTCGAATTTGTTCAATTAAACTGGCTCTTCTTGCTACACCTCCCATTGCTGGATTTTTTGGGTGGTTTTCAGGAAATGGATCAATATGACTGTGAACATCATTCGTATGTAAAATTGTAATCTTACGCTCTTTTACTGTTGTAAAACTCGATAAAGAAACACTGCTAAGTGTAACTAAAGCTGATGTTGCAGCTGTATTTTTTATAAAGGTTCTTCTTTTCATGATTTATGCTGAATTTAGTTCAGATTATTCTTTAATAATTCTTGGTGAATTAGATGCTTCGATAGTTTTATGCTTGTAGAAATAATCAATTAACACATTCCTTATTTTATAATTCAAATCGTAAGCGCCTTCATTTTTCAGGAAAAAGCTCATGTTATCACCTCCGTTGGCTAAATAATCAGAAGTACCTACATAATAAATTCTATCCTTGTCAATTGGTTGGTCTTTGAAAAGAATATTTGTAATTACATTTTCTTTATTCAAAATAATCTTTAAACCGTTTAAAGGATGCGGTTTTTTCTCTGTAATAATATGTTGTGCTAAAGTTTTAATTTGTTCTCCTTTTAAAGCAATTACAATCAAACTGTTTTCAAAAGGCATGACTTCAAAAGCATTTCTTTTTGTAATATTTCCTTTTGGAATGATAGATCGAATACCTCCACTATTTAAAAGAATAATATCAATTTGTTTATTTTGTTGCTTCATAAAAACGGGATTGGCCAATTCCATACAAGCATCTGTCATAAAATTTCCAATATTGGTTTGCCATTCGCCTTTATTTTTATCTAAAGTTTCTGGACAATAAGAAACGACACTGTCTAAATCTTTATTGATGTGATTTCTGTAAGGTGAAATGTAAGATTCAATGCTCTTATTTACAGCATAATCCTTATTAATTTCAATCTTTTTTCCTTCCACTAAATAATTGTGATAGGATTTTGTTTTACAAGACGTTAAACTTGATAATGTTAAAGTTGTAACAAAAATTGTGTAAAGAAGATTAGTATTTTTACTTTTGAATGTCATATATTCCAATAGATTACTTTAATTTTGTAAAAGAAGTAAAGTTACAATGATTTCTAAAATAATAAAGGATTTTTTTCTTAAAAGAAAGGTAAATAAAAAGTTAATAAACTATCAACTACAAGTGTCATTTGACAAAATTGTTAAAGTTGGGGTGTTAATTGATGGAAATTATTTTACCAAGCAAGAAGAACTCATAAAAGAAATTGAGAAGCACGGAATTGCTAAAGAAAACATTGAAATTTTATCATTTATCAATAAAAATAAGAAAACATTATTAGAAAAATTTGATTATTTTTTCAGGAAAGATATTTCGTTTGGTGGGTTGTTTAAGAGCGAAAGAGTTACTAATTTTACCGACCAAAGTTTTGATTTGTTAATTAGTTATTATGACGTTCAAAAGCCAGCGTTACTGTTGGTAACCAAAAGTTCAAAAGCAAAATTTAAAGTAGGATTTCAAACCATTGATAAAAGAATTAACCATCTGTCTATCAATTCAGTTGCGGAAAATTACTCGGAGTTTATTTCGGAATTATTTAAATATTTAAAAATACTAAAAAAAATATAACATGCAAGCATTAATTGGAACAGGAGTGGCGTTGGTTACACCTTTTAAAAAAGATTTTTCTGTAGATACAGAAGCATTAGCTAAAATTACAAACTACGTTATCGAAGGCGGAGTTGAATATTTAGTGATTTTAGGAACAACTGCAGAAAGTGCCACGCTAAATGCAGATGAAAAAGAAGTAGTTATTGAAACAATTGTTGCGACTAATAATGGTAGAGTACCAATGGTTTTAGGTGTTGGTGGTAATAATACGGCTAAAGTGGTGGAGGAATTAAAAACTAGAGATTTGTCTAGATTTGCGGCTATTTTATCTGTTTCGCCATATTATAACAAGCCAACTCAAGAAGGAATTTATCAACATTTTAAAGCGGTTTCAGAAGCATCTCCAATTTCTATT
>MGWJ01000168.1 GCA_001800945.1 Flavobacteria bacterium RIFCSPLOWO2_12_FULL_31_7 | reverse complement strand
CTTTCTCTTTTGAAATTATCTCCAGAAGATTTTAAGATTGTTTTTACTTCAGCTTGTGCAATTACTGGGAAACTTCTAGAATACAATAAGAATAATACGAAGAAGAATCCGATAGTACCAATAAAAATACCAGCATCAACAAAAGTTGGTTGGAACATCGTCCATGATGATGGTAAGTAATCTCTGTGTAATGAAGTTACGATAATTACGAAACGTTCAAACCACATTCCAATGTTAACTACAATAGAAATAATGAAAGAGAAAGCAATGCTTGTTCTCAATTTTTTGAACCACATGAACTGCGGTGAGAAAACGTTACAAGTCATCATTAACCAATATGACCACCAGTAAGGTCCAGTAGCTCTGTTCAAGAAAGCATATTGTTCATACTCTACTCCAGAATACCAAGCCACAAATAATTCAGTGATATAAGCACAACCTACAATAGAACCAGTAATCATAATAATGATATTCATCAATTCAATATGTTGTACAGTAATGTAATCTTCTAAACTAGATACTTTACGCATTACAATTAGTAACGTATTTACCATGGCAAATCCTGAAAATACCGCACCAGCCACGAAATATGGTGGTAAAATAGTAGTATGCCAACCTGGAATTACAGAAGTTGCGAAGTCAAAAGATACAATAGTGTGTACAGAAAGAACTAAAGGCGTAGCTAAACCAGCTAATACTAAAGAAACTTCTTCAAAACGTTGCCAATCTTTAGCTCTACCACTCCATCCGAAAGATAGAATAGAATAAACTCTTTTATTAAAAGGAGTAATAGCTCTATCTCTAAGCATAGCGAAATCTGGTAATAAACCTGTCCACCAGAATACTAATGATACAGATAAATACGTTGAGATAGCGAAAACGTCCCATAATAATGGCGAGTTAAAGTTTACCCATAATGATCCAAATTGATTTGGAATTGGCAATACCCAAAATGCTAACCATGGACGACCCATGTGAATAATTGGGAATAAACCTGCTTGAACTACAGAGAAAATTGTCATCGCCTCTGCAGAACGGTTAATGGCCATTCTCCATTTTTGACGGAACAATAATAATACAGCCGAGATAAGTGTACCAGCGTGACCAATACCTACCCACCAAACGAAGTTGGTAATATCCCAAGCCCATCCAATTGTTTTATTTAATCCCCAAGTACCAATACCTGTTGTGATTGTATATATCATACAACCTAATCCCCATAGGAATGCAGCTAATGCTATTGAAAATACTGTCCACCATAGTTTGTTTGCTCTTCCTTCTACAGGGCGAGCCACATCTACAGTTATATCGTGATAAGATTTATCACCAATAACCAAAGGTTTTCTAATGGGTGCTTCGTAATGAGACATAATCCTTTATATGTGTTTCTTATTAATAATTATTTATCGTTTCTAACTTTAACATGATACATCACGTTAGGTTTTGTTCCAATGCTTTCTAATAAATGGTACATTCTGTCGTCTTCTAAAAGTTGAGCAACATCAGACTCTTTATTATTAACATCACCAAAAATCATAGCTCCTGAAGTACAAGCGGCAGAACAAGCAGTTTGGAAATCATCTTTACCAACTTCTTTACCTTCTTTTTTCGCTTTTAAGATAGTAGCTTGAGTCATTTGGATACACATAGAACATTTTTCCATAACCCCACGAGAACGCACATTTACATCTGGATTTAATACCATACGACCTAAATCGTCATTCATATGGTAATCAAACTCATCATTCTTGTTGTACAAGAACCAGTTGAAACGACGTACTTTATATGGACAGTTGTTCGCACAGTAACGAGTACCAACACATCTGTTATAAGCCATATGGTTTTGACCTTGACGAGAGTGTGAAGTAGCAGCAACTGGACAAACCGTTTCACATGGAGCGTGATTACAGTGCTGACACATTACAGGTTGGAAAACAACTTGTGGATTAACTGAAGGATCTTCCATTTCTTGTAATGTAGAAATAGTTCCAGATAAACCTTTAGAATCATTTTTCTTAACTACATCACCAGAGAAAGTTTCTTCAGAAGAATAATATCTGTCAATTCTTAACCAGTGCATATCACGGCTTCTTCTAACTTCTGATTTCCCAACAACTGGTACATTATTTTCTGCGTGACATGCGATAACACATGCTCCACAACCTGTACAAGAGTTTAAGTCGATAGATAAGTTAAAGTGATGACCTGTAGTTCTATCAAAAGAAGTCCATAAATCTACTGATGTAGCTGCAACTTCTTTGTGATCTAATGAAACAACTGGCGTTGGATTATAAATTTCTTTATCACCAGCTTCATTAGCTTTATTGAAAATAGATAAAGTAGTATCTTTTACGATATCACCTCTACCCATTAAAGTTCTTTGTAATTGAACACATGCAAATTCATGTTCCCCATCAGCTAAAGTAATAGAAGCATTTTGATTTGCATTTGCGTTAGCGTATAATGCATAAGCATTAACACCTGTTTGCATTTCGTCTTTTAACGCTTCTTTTCTTCCGTAACCAAAAGCTAAACCGATTGTTCCAACAGCTTGACCTGGTTGAATAATTACTGGCACATTCTCTAAAGTAGTATTTCCAACTTTAATAGTAACATAACTTCCGTTTAAACCTCCGTTAGCCACATTAAAGTTTTTTAAACCTTTATCTTCTGCATCCTTTTTAGAAACAGTTACATAGTTATCCCAAGAAACTCTTGTAATTGGATCTGGAAACTCTTGCAACCATGGGTTGTTAGCTTGTTGTCCATCTCCCATTCCAACTTTACTGTACAATACTAAATCAAAACCGTTAGATTTAGCAGAAGCTAATTTTGAAGCAGAAGCTCCAAAATTACCACCTTGAGCAGAAACACCACCTGCAGCAGTAACCACAAAACCGTCATGAACAGCTTGATTCCATGTCTTACTACCTAAATTAGCAGCAGCAAAACCTTTTAAGAAATCATAGTATGGAGTTGAGTTATCATTCCAAGATAATAAAGCTTCTTGAAATTGTTTGGTATTGAATAATGGTCTGATTGTTGGTTGAGCAATACTATAGTTAGAACGTGTAATTGATACATCATTCCAAGATTCTAAGTAATGACTTGCAGCGGCAGCAATAGTAGTCTTAACAGCAGTTTCATCTTCTTTTGTAGAAAATGATACTGATAATTTTACTTTACCTAAACCAGAAACAAAATCCTTAGAGTTAGCTAAAGTATAAACTGGATTTACACCACTCATAATTAAAGTGTGAACTTTGCCAGCATTCATATCTGCAACTAATTGAGCTACAGCTTTTGCATCACCTTTTCTAGTTAATTTAGCATCAGCAGGATTGAAAGCTTCAGATTTTAAAGCTAAATTGATACCTAATACTAAATATTGCGCATCAAAATCATCTAAACCTGTAACCACAACTCCTTTTGAACCAGCCGCTTTTAATTGTTGCGCTGCTTTTTCAACTTCTTTATCTAAAGCACCAACACTAGCAACTGAAACACCAGCACCTGTTACTGCATTATATAATTTAACTAAAGCTAATTTTTGATTAGCCACGGTTAAAGGAATTCTTTTATCAGCATTAGCACCAGCTAATGACATATTAGCTTCAATCTGAATATGTTTAGACATTTTTCCATTTTTAGGAATACGTCCTTTTGCATATCCAGCATCATAACCACCACCTTGCCAATCACCTAAGAAATCAGCACCAACAGAAACAATTGTATCCGCATTAGCAAAGTTATAATTTGCTAAAGCTCTGAATCCATAAACTGATTGAAAAGCATCTAAAGCATTTGAATCAGAAATCGCATCGTATACTACATGCTTCACATTAGTATATTTTGCAGCTAAGTCTGAAATTAATTTATCAGTTGAAGGACTTGCAGTAGTATTTGTTAAAACAACAACTTGACCACCTTTAGCCTTTGCTTCTGCTAAACTAGCTTTTACTTTAGTGTTTACTTCATTCCAAGAAGCCTCTTTTTTGTTAATTTTAGGATTTTTCAATCTTAAATTATCATATAAAGATAAAACCGAAGCATGCACTCTCGCATTTGCTCCTGTTACTGCACCTTCAGTAGAATTATTTTCAACTTTAATTGGACGACCTTCACGAGTTTTTATTAAAATATTCGCGAAATCATAACCATCCGCAATTGTGGTAGCATAATAATCAGCTACACCTGGGATAATTTCTTCTGGTTGAACCACATAAGGAATTGACTTGATTACCGGCCCTTCACAAGCTGCTAATGAAGCTGCAGCTGTACTGAAACCAACGTACTTTAAAAAGTCACGACGCGAAGTAGATGAATTAGAAAGATTTTCTTTATCACCTAAAAACTCATCAACAGGAATTTGCTCTACAAATTCGTTGCTTTGTAACGCCTCAACAATAGAACTATTTTCATTTAGTTCTTCAACACTTTTCCAGTATTTTTTGTTTGATGCCATTGTATATAGATATTAACTTCTTATATTATTATTAATAGTGACATTTACCACATTCTAAACCACCCATTTGAGCAGCTGTCAACTTAGTAACACCCAATTTCTTAGCTAATTGGTCGTGGATTTTTGCGTAGTAACCGTTGTCTTCAACTTTTACATTAGTTTCTCTGTGACAATTGATACACCATCCCATAGTTAAAGGTTCGTCTTGTTTCATCACCTCAAACGATTCTACTTTACCGTGACATTTTTGACATTCGATACCACCAACAGTTACGTGTTGAGAGTGATTGAAGTAAACGAAATCTGGTAAATTATGAATTCTAACCCATTTGACCGGTTTAGTTTTTCCTGTATATTTTTGAGTAGCTTTATCCCAACCTACTGCATCATATAATTTTTGAATTTCTCCAGTGTAGAATTCTTTTGTGTATTCTACATAAGTAGAGTCTTTAGAACCTTGGAATTCAGAAATATTTTTATGACAGTTCATACACACATTTAACGATGGAATTCCAGCGTTTTTAGAAACTCTTGCAGAAGAGTGACAGTATTTACAATCAATACCGTTTTCACCTGCGTGAATTTTATGCGAATAATGAATTGGTTGAATTGGCTCATATCCTTTATCTACACCTATCTGCATGAAATACCCATACATAAAGTAAGCAGAAGTTAATAAGAACAAAATAGCCGCAACCACCATCAAAAATTGATTTTTAACCAAAGCTTTCCAGAAAGGCAAACCTTTTGGCTCTTCAATTACTTCAAGACCTTTTGACTCAATTACATTTTTCAATAGTCTTTTCACAGTAAACAACATGAAAACCAAAACAGCTAAGATAAAGGCTAAAACCCCTAAAATTAAATTGTTTGAAAGACCACCTTCTGAAGCTCCTGAACCACCTTCAGCCGCAACAGCTTTTGGAGTTTCAGCTGCCGGAGCAGGCTCCATAGCGTATGCTATAATATTATCAATGTCACCATTAGATAATTGTGGAAAAGCGGTCATATTTGCTTTCGCAAATTCTTCGTACACTTTTACAGCTTTAGCATCACCAGACTTAATAAGGTCTGAACTATTTTTAATCCATTTGTACAACCATTCTTTGTCATACTTATCGCCAACACCTCTCAATGCAGGACCAGTCATTTTTGCATCTAATTTGTGACAAGCTGCACAATTAGTGTTAAACAATTCTTTTCCTTTTACCGGATCACCTGAACCAGTTGCCGGTGCCGCTGCAACTGCAGCAGGCGCAACCGCCGTTGCAGGCTCTTGCGCAGAAACGCCTACTGCAAACATGGCAGAAAACGCTAAAGAAAAGATAGTTTTTGAAAACGATTTAGGGTTACCCAACTTTTTCATATTAAAAATTAATTATCAAACTTATTTTGGTATGGTTTTAGCTAATGCCTAGTCATACTTTTTAAAAACTTGGACAAAAATACAACATTAGAATAATTATCAAAACCTTAAATTTATCTTAAAATGTAATTTATTTTAATTCTAAATAAGATTAAGACCAATAATTTAATTCTAAAATAATAAATTTGCAATAAATACCATTCATTATGAAGACATTAAAAAAAATTACATTATTCTCTTTTCCACTTGTTGCCCTATTATCAAGTCAAAATATTTTTTCACAAACCAAGAAAAGCAACATCGAACAAGACGAAAAAATTGAAAAATTAGTAGTTGAAAAGCGAAAAAACAATTCTGCTATCACCATAAATGACAAATTTAAAATTCAAATTTTCTTTGGAAATATAGAAGACTCTAAAAAAGCACTTTTAGCATTTAAAAAAGACTTTTCTCAAACAGACGGAACTATAATTTTCAGCAATCCATCATATAAAGTTTGGGTAGGTAGTTTTAAGAGTAAAATTGAGGCAGAAAAAGCACTTCTTACCATCAAAAAAAAATACACCACAGCGGTTATAATCGAACCTAACAAAAAATAATTTTAACATTTTTTTGGCATAATTTTTGAGCGATAAATTCTTCAAACTTAACTAACATGAAGAAGAATTACCTACGCATATTTGGGTTGCTAGCACTAACTACTCAATTGTCTTTTAGTCAGGAAGTTACCGACACTATCAAGACACAAAACATTGAAGAAATTAAAATCAATTCTAACAAAATTAAAATTGATAAAAACCAAACTCCCTCACAAATTGAAATTATTTCGAAAGAAAAGATAGAATTTCAAAATTTTCAAAATACGGCTGATATGTTGGCCAATTCTGGATCTTTATTTGTGCAAAAATCACAACAAGGAGCTGGTAGTCCGGTAATTAGAGGCTTTGAAGCAAGTAGAGTTTTATTACTTGTGGACGGAATTCGCATGAACAACTTAA
>MGWJ01000167.1:4055-6039 GCA_001800945.1 Flavobacteria bacterium RIFCSPLOWO2_12_FULL_31_7 | reverse complement strand
TATATCCAGTTCCTGCTGAAAACGAATTAAATATTCAATTTCCAACGAATTTTACTCTTGTTAAAGTTCAAATTTATAATAATTTAGGACAACTTTTAGCTACAGATTATAAGAATACAATCAATACTTCTCAGTTATCAAGCGGAGTTCACTTTTTAAAGATTGAAACTTCTGAAGGGGTCTTTCATAAAAATTTCATAAAAAAATAGGCTAACTCTAAAATAATATTAAAAAGTAAGGTGAAAACCTTACTTTTGCTTTTTAAATACAAATCAAAATACAATGATTCAAGTTGCACAAATACTTTTTATACTATCAGTTTTAGTAATTCTTCACGAATTCGGGCATTATATAACAGCGAAAATGTTTAAAATGCGAATAGAGAAATTCTATTTGTTTATGGATGTTGGTTTTTCTTTAATTAAAAAGAAAATCGGAGAAACAGAATGGGGAATTGGATGGTTGCCTTTAGGTGGTTATGTAAAAATTTCTGGGATGATAGACGAAAGTATGGATGAAGAGCAAATGAAACAAGAGCCACAACCTTGGGAATTTCGTTCGAAACCGGCTTGGCAACGTTTAATTGTTATGTTAGGAGGAATTATCGTAAATATATTGTTGGCTTGGTTTATTTATGCGGTGATGTTTTCAACTGTAGGTCAAAAATACATTTCAACAGATAAAATTCAGAAAAATGGATTAGCTTTCGGAGAAGTGGGTCAAAGTGTTGGTTTCAAAAATGGAGATAAAATTGTTTCTATTGACGGACAATTACAACCAAAATTCAATTGGGCAGTAATTGATGTTTTGTTGAGTGATGAAGTTATTGTTGACAGAAACGGAAAACAGATTAAATTAAACTTAACGGATGAGCAAAAAGGGGAGATTTTAGGAAGCGAAGGAAAAAACTTTGTGAAACCAAGAATTTCTTCAATTCTTATTGATTCCTTAGAACCAAAATCAGAAGCAGAAAAAGCGAATTTTAAGAAAGGCGATTTATTAAAATCGGTAAATGGAAAAGAATTTACTTATTTTGATGTTTTTGCTGAAGATTTAAAAGGTTTAAAAAACGATTCTATTAAAGTAATTGTAGAAAGAAACAAGCAATTAGTAGAATTAAAAGCCAAAGTAAACAAAGAAGGGAAATTAGGTTTTTACCCAACAACTCAAGATAAAGTTGATTTTCAAATTACTAATAAACTTTCTTTTGGAGAAGCAGTTTCGGCAGCTGTAAAGGAATCTTATCAATTATTAGTGTACAATGTTAAGCAGTTCAAATTAATCTTAAAACCTGCCACAGGCGCTTATAAACAAGTTAAAAGTCCTATTGGTATTGCACGTCAATTACCAGATTCTTGGGATTGGGAATTTATTTGGAATTTTACAGCCTTATTTTCGATTGGTTTAGCGTTTATGAATTTATTACCAATTCCTGGTTTAGATGGCGGACATGCGCTTTTTACGATCGTAGAAATGGTTACTGGGAAGAAATTATCAGATAAAGCGGCCGGTTATGTGCAAACTGGAGGTATGATTTTCCTACTTTCATTAATGGCATTAACCTTTGGGAAAGACATTTACCAGTTGATTTTAGATAAATTAGCAAATTAAAATAAAAAAGTACTAAAATATTTTTGCTAAAATAAAAATTCAATTATATTTGCACTCGCTAAAAGAAACAAGCAACTTCCTTCTTAGCTCAGTTGGTTAGAGCATCTGACTGTTAATCAGAGGGTCCTTGGTTCGAGCCCAAGAGAGGGAGCAAATCTTTTAGCGAAAACATACTTAACCTATACGGTTATTCCTTCTTAGCTCAGTTGGTTAGAGCATCTGACTGTTAATCAGAGGGTCCTTGGTTCGAGCCCAAGAGAGGGAGCAAAAAGTTCAGCAGCAATGCTGGACTTTTTTTTGTTTACAATAGTTTTTTATTGATAGAATTATTTTTAGCCCAAAGCTTGTTCCGTTTTTTTTTCGGCAAGAGGGA
>MGWJ01000167.1:0-4044 GCA_001800945.1 Flavobacteria bacterium RIFCSPLOWO2_12_FULL_31_7 | reverse complement strand
TTTTTTTCGGCAAGAGGGAGCAAAAAGTTCAACAGCGATGTTGGACTTTTTTCGTTTAAAGTAGTTTTCTCTATCGCTAGAATTATTTCGAGCCCAAAGCCTGTCTCGATTTTTTTTCGGGAAGAGGGAGCAAAAAGCTCAACAGCGATGTTGGACTTTTTTCGTTTATTCTTTATCATAAAATAAAGCAAAACGGATTTAGTTAAAATAACTTGATTTGCGCGAAGATATTTTTAAAAACAATATTATATAAAGCTTTAAGGGATTTTGTTAAATAAATAAGATTAATGTACTTGTTTTTCTTGCGTTTCTTAATTTAATGGCATAAAAAAACCCGAGCAATGCTCGGGTTTTTCTGTATAAGAGAAAATTGAATTATTTTTTCTTTTTTGCTCCTTTTTCTGCTTTTGCAGCTTCTTGAGCAGCTTTCATAGCCGCACGAGAAATTCTTACTTGACAAACAACAGTGTTGTCTGGGTGTAAAATTTTGTATTCAGGTGCTCCTAATTTAGTAACATATAATTTGTTACCCATAGCTAATTCAGAAATGTTTGCTTCAACGAAGTCAGGTAAGTTAGCTGGTAAAGCTCTTACTTTTAATTTACGTTGGTTTAAACGTAAAACTCCTCCTAATAAAACTCCTGGAGATGTTCCAGTAACTTTAACAGGTACTTCCATTGTAATTTCTTTTGCAGCATCTAGATTATAGAAATCTACGTGTAAAATTTTGTCAGAAACTGGGTGAAATTGAATATCTTGTAAGATACCGTCAAATTTCTTTCCACCTTCTAATTCAATTACTACAGTGTGCGCTTCTGGAGTGTAAACTAAACCTTTAAATGCTCTTTCTTCAGCACTAAAATGTACTGGATTTTCCCCTCCGTAAATAACGCAAGGAACCATTCCAGCATTACGTAAGGCTTTAGTAGCTACTTTGCCCACGCTTTCTCTTTCTGATCCTTTGATCGTAATTGATTTCATTTGAAATAAATTAAATTAATAAAAAATAAATTGGTTAGTAGTTTAAAGGAATGAACATCTTCAAACCGACTAACTTTACATTAAAAACTTCCCACTAATGGAAGTGTTGTTTTGAACCATGTGCATTACTTCTGCAAATAACGGCGCACAGCTCACCACTTTTATTTTCTTAGACTCTCTCTTTAACGGAATAGAATCTGTAACGATTAACTCTTCTAATTTTGAGTTTTCGATTTTTTCGTACGCTTCACCAGATAAAATTGGATGTGTACAAATAGCTCTTACACTCAAGGCGCCTTTTTCAATCATTACATCAGCGGCTTTTGCTAATGTACCTCCAGTGTCAATCATGTCATCGACTAAAATTACATGACGACCTTTTACCTCTCCAATCAATTCCATTGTATCGATTACATTGGCCATTTTTCTTTGTTTGTAGCAAATTACTACATCCGATTCTAAAAATTTAGAATAGGCATAAGCTCTTTTAGAACCACCCATATCTGGAGAAGCAATCGTCAAGTTTTCTAAACCTAAACTTCTTACATAAGGTAAAAAGATGGTTGAAGCAAACAAGTGATCTACCGGTTTTTCAAAGAATCCTTGAATTTGATCGGCATGTAAATCCATGGTCATAATTCGGGTTGCTCCTGCTGTTTCTAATAATTTAGCTACCAATTTGGCACCAATCGGCACTCTTGGTTTGTCTTTTCTGTCTTGTCTTGCCCATCCAAAATAAGGGATGACCGCTGTTATGTGTCTGGCTGATGCTCTTTTTGCGGCATCAATCATTAGTAACAATTCCATTAAATTATCTGCGCTTGGAAAAGTGGAACAGACTAAAAATACACGAAGACCTCTGATAGATTCTTCAAATGAAGGCTGAAATTCGCCATCACTATATTTTGAGAAGGTTACTTTACCTAGTGGCACACCATATTTACTGGCAATTTCTTCCGCTAAGTATACACTTTGAGAACAGGCAAATATTTTTGCTTCAGGCTCGTTGTATGACATTTTAATGTGTTGTTATGTAGTTAGTTAGTTGTGTGTCGATATAATCGGGTGCAAAGGTAAAAATAAAATCGGACTCTGAAAGTAAATTTTTAAGTATTTTTCGGTTGAAATTAGAAACTTTACTTATATTTGCACACTCTAAAAAAGTAAAAAAGTTGAAAATTATCTTTTAACTTTGTAAAACTTTCAAGGCCCGGATGGCGGAATTGGTAGACGCGCACGACTCAAACTCGTGTTCATTGGAGTGTGGGTTCGATTCCCACTCCGGGTACTTAAAACAAAAAAGCTCAGCATTTGCTGAGCTTTTTTTATTATAAACTAGATTTAAATTGTTCTAAAAATCTAACATCGTTTTCATAAAACATTCTGATATCGCCAATTTGGTATAATAACATCGCAATTCTTTCAATTCCCATTCCAAAAGCGTAACCTGTATATTCGTTTGGATCAATACCGCAATTTTTCAAAACATTTGGATCTACCATTCCGCAACCCATAATTTCTAACCAACCGGTTCCTTTTGTAATTCGGTAATCGGTTTCTGTTTTTAATCCCCAATAAATATCTACTTCCGCACTTGGCTCTGTGAAAGGGAAGTAAGAAGGACGTAATCTGATTTTAGATTTTCCGAACATTTCTTTGGTGAAATATAATAACGTTTGTTTTAAATCGGCAAATGAAACATTTTTATCAATATATAAACCTTCCACTTGATGGAAAATACAATGCGAACGAGAAGAAATTGCTTCGTTACGAAAAACTCTACCTGGAGAAATCGTTCGAATTGGTGGTTTGTTGTTTTCCATATATCTCACTTGAACCGATGAAGTGTGTGTGCGCAACAACACATCTGGATTCGTTTGAATGAAAAACGTATCCTGCATATCACGTGCTGGATGGTATTCTGGTAAGTTTAAAGCGGTAAAGTTATGCCAATCGTCTTCAATTTCTGGACCTTCAGACACATTGAAACCAATCGTAGAAAACACATCTAAAATTTGATTTTTTACTAAAGAAATTGGATGACGAGAACCAATAGTAATCGGATTTCCTGGACGTGACAAGTCGCCAAACAAGTTGATAGATTCTGTTTTAGATTCTAAAAGTTCCTGAATGCTTTTTACTTTTTCTTCCGCGGTGTTTTTTAATTCGTTCACCACCTGACCAAATTCTTTCTTTTGTTCGTTCGGTACGTTTTTAAATTCGGCAAAGAAATCTTTAAGTAAACCTTTACTTCCTAAGTATTTAATACGGAATTCTTCTAAAGTATTTTTATCTTCAGTGGTAAAAGCTTGAGCTTCTTGAATATGTTTTTTTATCTCGTTTATCATTGTAAAATGGTAATAATCTGCAAATTTAAATAAAAGTTGGGAGTTGGGAGTTGGGAGTTGGAAGTTTTTTTAAAATTAGTTTCAACTGAACACTAAATACTAATTTATGATCTCTTTTTCTAAAAAATAATTCACAATTGCTTCTTTCATTAAAACCGATTGTTCTCCTGCTTTTAGTGTTGGTAATTCTTTCACGACTTTATAATGTGGCCATCCGTCTTTATCGAAAAATTCAAATTCGTAATAGCCATAAGGTTCTAAAAGCTTACAAATAGCAATATGCATTAAGTTGACTTTTTCGTCTTTTTTGAAGGTCGTATTGATTTTGCCTAATTCTTGAACGCCAATTAAATAAATAATCGCATCTAAATCTAAAACTTCACCATCGGCAAATTTTTCAGATAAAAATGTCACCACTTTATCCCAACGTTCTTTTAATTGTATATCTCTAGACATTTCTGTTTTGTTTTTGGCAAAGATAGCATTTGAGGATTGCATTTTGTAGTTTTGTTTTTAGAAAAATAGAAATTATGAGTTTTATCGATATTGTTTTTACTGCTTTATTAGGTTATGCTTTATATAATGGTTTAAAAAACGGTCTTTTTGTAGAAATTGCTTCTTTTGGTTCTTTGGTAATTGGAATTTTTGTAGCGATTAAATTTTCGCACATTGTCCGATTAACTTTAGACGATATGATAAAAGTTAATCCAAAATA
>MGWJ01000166.1 GCA_001800945.1 Flavobacteria bacterium RIFCSPLOWO2_12_FULL_31_7 | reverse complement strand
TAACAGCATTTTCTAATGATAAACCAGCTCTTAATTCTTCTTTTGCTCTTTCATAAATAATGATGTTCGCATCCACTGCTGTACCCATTGTTAATACGATACCAGCAATACCAGGTAATGTCAATACAAATCCGAAGTTTGCCATTGCACCGAATAACAACACTAAGTTTAAGATTAAGGCTACGTTAGCATACCAACCAGCTCTTCCGTAGTAGAAAATCATCCAGAAAGAAACTAATAATAATCCAATTAATGAAGATAAAATACCGTTATCAATTGCTTCTTGACCTAAAGATGGTCCAACAACTGCTTTTTGTACAATTTCTGCTTTAGCTGGTAATTTACCTGCTCTTAATACATTTTCTAAATCAGCAGTTTCTTCTAATGTGAAACTTCCTGAAATTTGAGTTTGTCCTCCAGAAATAGCTGCTTTAGCTGTTGCCGCAGAGTACACAATATTATCTAAAACAATACAAACTTGGTTCCCTTTTTTAGCGATATCACCAGTTAATTGTTCCCATTTTCTAGAACCAACTGGATTCATTTGCATACTTACCGCTGGTTTACCAAATTGGTCAAAATCAGCACTTGCATCAGTTACCGCACCACCTAATAATGGAGCAACTCCATCTGATGTACCTTTTAAGATGTATAATTCAACAATATCACCTAATTTATCATTTGTTTTTCCCCATGCAAATTTAGCGTAAGATGCTGTTGCTGGTAATAATGCTCTGATATCTGCTCTTTTTAAATAAGAATTGATTCTTGCCGTATCTTTTACATTATAAGCATATAATCCAGATGGACCTGGTACTGCTTTTTCAAATAACGGACCTAAATCTTGTGTAGCTTTTTTAGCTGGATCTTTTTTATCTGCTAATAAGTCGTTTACTTTTGATTTTGCGTCAACGGCTTTGGTAGTATCAACTGTGGCAACTTTTGTAGTTGCTTTTTTCTCAGAAACTTTTAAAGCTTCGTTAGCTGCTGTAAAGAAATTACCTAATTCTTCTGGTCTTAAAGTTTCCCAGAACTCTAATTGTGCTGTACTAGACAATAATTTTTCAACTCTATCTAAGTCTTTTGCACCAGGTAACTCAACTAAAATTCTTCCAGTTTCACCAATTTTTTGAATATTTGGTTGCGCAACTCCGAATTTATCAATACGTTTTGTTAATACTTTATAAGCACTTTCAATAGATTCAGCAACTTTTCTTTTTAAAATCACTTTCACTTGATCATCAGACATGTTTGACTGAATCTCATCAGATAAATTTCTATTATAGAAAATTTCTGGAGAAGCTAATTTTAATGTTCCTTGTGATTCTTTAGCAAAAGCATCAAAAAAGGCATCTAAATAATCTTGATTTCCTTGTCTTTCAGCTGTAGCTCTTGTTAAAGCTTTATTGAAAGTTGGATTATTAGAATTGTTAGATAAAGTTTTTAAAACGTCTTTAACAGAAACTTCTAAAGTTACGTTAATACCACCTTCTAAATCTAATCCTTTGTTAATTTGTTGTTTTTCTATTTCCTCATAAGTAAAGCTAGCGAAACCTAAGTTTAAAACTTCTTTTTTCTTTAATGATTTTAAATAGTCTAATTCTTTTTGAGAATCTCCTTTCGCAAACTCTTTCGCATCTTTTGCAATTCCGTTAGCAACAAACGTAAATGAAAGTTGATAGATACAAGCAATCGTAAAGATGATTGCGAAGAATTTAATTAGTCCTTTGTTTTGCATTATAGTTAATTTTAGTTATTTTCTTTAAAAACGGACAAATATATCATTTCATAAAGGATAAAACAATTTTATTTTCGTCTAAAGTTCATTTTTTATCAATATTTAATCAATAATTTTGTTAATTAATTAATTTTTAAGCTCTAAGACAAAGTTAAGACATTTAAATTAATTTAACATTTATTTTCTTGAAAATGAAAACGGGTGCATTTAGGCACAAAATTATCTTTCAAAAAAATAAATTAAGCTTTTTCTTACCAACTTCATTTCTTTCAAAAATCTTAAATTCCATTCACACAAAAGCTTAACACCATAAAAAAAGCGCTAAATAAATTAGCGCTTTAATGATTTATAACAAACAAGTATTAGTTGTCAACAATTGTAGAATCTGCTATCTGCTTGTAAGTTCCATTTACTAATTTCTCACGAATTGCTTCAAAAGCAGTTAATGTTTCATTAATATCTTCAATTGTGTGCGTAGTTGTAGGAATCATTCTCAATAAAATTATCCCTTTTGGAATTACTGGATACACAACAATCGATAAGAAAATACCGTAGTTTTCTCTCAAATCGTTCACCATTATCATCGCTTCCGGAATACTTCCTTCTAAATAAACTGGCGTAATACAAGTATTTGTATCACCAATATTGAATCCTTTTTCTTTTAATCCGTTTTGTAACGCATTCACATTCTCCCATAGTTTATCTTTAATTTCAGAAGAATTACGCAACAATTCTAAACGTTTTAACGAACCAATAGTTTGAATCATCGGCAACGCTTTGGCAAACATTTGAGAACGTAAATTATACTTTAAGTAATCAATAATATCTTTATCTGCCGCTACGAAAGCACCAATATTTGCCATTGATTTTGCGAAAGTTGAAAAATACACATCAATTCCATCCTGACAACCTTGCTCCTCACCTGCTCCAGCTCCAGTTTTACCTAAAGTTCCAAAACCATGTGCATCATCCACTAATAAACGGAAATTATATTTCTCTTTTAAAGCTACAACTTCTTTTAATTTTCCTTGTTGCCCTCTCATCCCGAAAACTCCCTCGGTAATAAATAAAATCCCTCCACCTGTTTCTGTTGCCATTTTAGTAGCACGTTGCAGGTTTTTCTCCATACTTTCTAAATCGTTATGCTTGTAAGTAAAACGTTTTCCCATGTGTAAACGCACACCATCAATAATACAAGCATGAGAATCTACATCATAAACGATAATATCATTTTTAGTTACTAAAGCATCAATAATTGACACCATTCCTTGGTAACCAAAATTTAATAAATAAGCTGACTCCTTCATTACAAAAGCCGCTAATTCTCTTTCTAGTTGTTCGTGATAAGAAGTGTGACCACTCATCATACGCGCACCCATTGGATAAGCTGCACCAAATTGCGCCGCCGCCTCTGTATCTGCCTTACGAACTTCTGGATGATTGGCCAAACCTAAATAGTCATTCAAACTCCAGTTTAATATATTTTTACCTTGAAATTGCATTCTTGGACCTAATTCACCTTCCAATTTAGGAAATACGAAATACCCTTCTGCTTGTGAAGCCCATTTACCTAATGGCCCTTTATTTTGCTGTATTCTTTCAAATAAATCTTTAACCATAATACTATACTTAATTTGTGGTGCAAAAGTATAAATAAAAAAACGTTTTTTATAATTTTTTTTAGGGAGTTCCCTCAACTCCATTTTATTACGTTTTTGGTCGCGTCTTCAGCTATATCTTTTTGCTTTGCTACAGTTTAAACCTTATTAACACAAACTTTTTTAGCAAATCAAAAAGGATGCCGCTACAACCACTAACTCAATTCGTATTTCATGCATTTAAAATTTATTTTTCATAAGCAACATCTAGTATCGCCTTTTATTCATCTGTGTTTGTTAACACATACTTGTTTAGTCTTTTGGGACGAAATGGCGATTTCATAAAAACATATTTGTAAAAAATAAAGTTTTACTTATCTTTGACATTCTTATGACAGCAATTAAAATTATAGAATGTCCGCGAGATGCTATGCAAGGCATCAAGACTTTTATTCCAACTGAAAAAAAAGTACAATATATTCAATCGTTATTACGAGTTGGGTTTGATACGATTGACTTCGGAAGTTTTGTATCGCCAAAAGCCATTCCACAAATGCAAGATACGGCTGAAGTTTTAGCACAACTAGATTTATCACAAACTACAAGTAAATTACTTGCCATAATTGCTAATACTCAAGGAGCAGAAATAGCTTCTAAACATAAGGAAATTCAATATTTAGGTTTTCCATTTTCTATTTCGGAAAATTTTCAAATGCGAAACACACATAAAACTATTGCAGAAGCACTAATTAGCCTACAAGAAATTTTAGAAATCGCAGACAAATCCAATAAAGAAGTGGTTACTTACATTTCTATGGGATTTGGAAACCCTTACGGAGACCCTTATAATGTAGAAATTGTGGGAGAATGGACAGAAAAACTAGCCCATATGGGTGTGAAAATTTTATCACTTTCAGACACAATTGGTTCTTCTACCCCTGAAACCATTGATTATTTATTTAGTAATTTAATTCCAAAATATCCTAAAATTGAATTTGGTGCCCATTTACATACCACTCCAGATACTTGGTTTGAAAAAGTAGATGCCGCATACAAAGCCGGATGCCTACGTTTTGATGGCGCAATAAAGGGCTATGGTGGCTGTCCGATGGCAAAAGACGACTTAACTGGAAATATGCCAACGGAAAAATTACTTTCTTATTTTACTACTGAAAAAGCCGAAACTAATTGTCATCCAATAAGCTTTGAAAGTTCGTACAATGAAGCTTTAAAAATTTTTAACGCTTACCACTAGTAGTAAAATTAATAATCATTAAAATATCTTTAACCTGTAAAGCTTTTCTTTTATTACTCTCTCTTTGTGGATTAATCACAAAATAGAAAGTAAATAAAGTCGACAAAACCAAACAGACTAAAACTTTACCTGCAATATTTCCTATCATCATTTCTGAATAGTTTAGTGCCGAATAAAAATTTAGGGTATAAAACAAAAGAGAATCTAAAACTGCAGTAGTTATTGTTGCTCCAGCGAATTGTAAAAAATAGTTTTTAGGAAATTTCGATTCTAAATACCTAAAAACAAACACAATAAGTATCATGTCTAAATACAACAGCACAATACCTGTTAAAAACAAAGTAATATCAAAGTTAAAAATCTCCGCTAAAAATGTAGAATTTCTTGAATAGTTATCGCTTAATATTTGTTCTAAAGAAATGTAAGACAAGAAAACTAAAACAAGATTACTTAAAATGATTCCGTAAATCACACTTCTTACTTTAATAATACTCTCATTTCTAAAAATCAACAAAACAGCAAACAAAGTAGAAATAAAAACAAGTGTAGAACCTGGGGAAAACAAAAATAAATCAAAATACAAATTGTAAACATTTCCTGAAAGTATCGTTTGAAAAAATTGCATTGTTCCAATGAATATAAACAGCAAGCCAATACCAAAATGTTTTTTGGAAGCATATAAGCCTAAAATCATCAAACCGACAATCAAAGTTTCTAAAAGTAAATATATAAACGAATCCATTTCGCAAATATAATTATTTATCTCGCTTAACAATTATTTAGCATAAAAACAATTGATTATTGCTAAAATTTCACTAAATTTGCACGCAATTTAACTACAATTGCAGCATGAAAGCACACACTTCTAAAATTATTGGAGAAGGATTAACTTACGACGACGTCCTTTTAATTCCAAATTATTCCGAAATACTTCCAAGAGAAGTTTCCATTCAATCTAAATTCAGTAAAAACATCACCTTGAACACGCCTATTGTTTCCGCAGCAATGGACACGGTTACAGAAAGTGCTATGGCAATTGCAATGGCTCAAGAAGGAGGAATTGGCGTTTTACACAAAAATATGTCTATAAAAAAACAAGCTGCTGAAGTCCGCAAAGTGAAACGTGCAGAAAGCGGTATGATTATAGACCCGGTAACTTTACCCTTAACTGCAAATGTTGGTGATGCTAAAAATGCCATGCATAAATATGGTATTGGCGGAATTCCAGTTGTTGATGAAAATGACATTTTAAAAGGAATAGTTACAAACAGAGATTTACGTTTCGAAAAAGATAGTGATAGAGCTATTACTGAAGTTATGACTTCAAAAAATTTAGTAACTGCACCAGAAGGAACCACTCTTTTAAAAG
>MGWJ01000165.1 GCA_001800945.1 Flavobacteria bacterium RIFCSPLOWO2_12_FULL_31_7 | reverse complement strand
TCATCTTGTGTGATGGTTTTACTGTATTTATTTAATGTTGTCATTCTTATTTTGTGCTAAATGTTGTTGCTGTTTCTCTAACTAATTGTGAATATTTTTCTTGGATTTTTTTACCTAATGAATCGTTCCAATCTTTAGGAAATTTTTTATCATCTACTGACTCAATTCCAATCACTTCGGCAGCTGTTCCACAATAAAAAGCGCTATCAGCATTCCATAATCTTTCGGGTTGAAAAAGTCCTTGAACAACTTCTACACCTAATTTCTCTGCTAATTCTAAAACAGTTGCACGTGTAATTCCTGGAAGAATATTTCCTAATTGTGGTGTATATAAAACGCCTTCTTTTTCAAAAAACAAATTAGCTCCTGGACCTTCTGCTAAATAACCATCACTATCTAAAAGCAAAGCCTCATCGAATCCTTTGTCTTTAGCTTCTGTTGTAGCAAGTATTGAGTTTACATAGTGACCACAAACTTTAGCTTCAATTTTCATAGAACGAGGATGCGGACGACAATAAGAAGAAACCGTTAATCGTAGTTGTTTATCTCCTAAATAAGCACCCCATTCCCATGCACAAATCATGATGGAAACATTATTCGGCCTATGAAGACTCATATTAGGATCACAAAAAACTAATGGTCGAACATAAGCATCTACTAAGTTGTTTTTTTGAAGTAATTCGTAAGTAGCATCAACTAGTTCTTCTACTGAGGAATTGAAAGGAATGTTTACTAATTCGCATGATTTTTTAAGACGCTCGTAATGCTCTTTTGCTTTAAAAACCTTAGTACCTCCATCGGTTGCATAAGCGCGAATGCCTTCAAAAACACCATATCCATAGTGAAAGGTTTGACTGTATAAATCGATTTTGGATTCATTTGCTTTGACAAATTTTCCGTCTAAATAAAGTAATGTGTTGTTGTTGTAATACATATTGATTTGATTTAATTGTTACGAAATGGAATAAAAAAAGCCTTTCTAAAACGAATGAGAAAGGCTTAAAAATTGGACACTACCAGCCTGACTAACTCGAGAGAGCGAATAATAATGCTGATAATAATAATGTTCATATTGGTTTTCATGTGTAATCTATTAAAATAAAAAAGCCTTTCTCAACTGAATGAGAAAGGCTTAAAATTGGACAATACCAGCCTGACTCACTCTAAAGAGCGAATAATAATGCTGATAATAATGATGTTCATATTGGTTTTCATAATGTATGTGTCAAAAAAAAGCCTCCTGATTTATCGGGAGGCTTCAAAATATTTTTAATATATATTTATAGCTTTCCCTTTGCAGATGTGATAATCACATTTACAATACTAATTGAAGGAATAATAGCTAAATTTTTCAAAACTTTTTTCTTTATGAGGTGCAATATTAAAACAAAAAAATGATTTTATAATAATTTATTTAAAAAAAGTTAAATTTATTTTTTGAGTGTAATATTACAACAAGCTTTAAAAACAAAAAAGCCCAAGTATAACTTGAGCTTTTCATTTTGATATTTTGATTAAATTATCCCACTAACAATTTATGAGATGGCGCAAACTTTGTTAAGTTAATACCTTCAACAGCTTTTTTGTATTCTTCAATTGAAGGTGTTCTTCCTAAAATTGTTGATAAAACTACAACTGGAGTAGATGACAATAAAGATTCTCCTTTTTTAGTTTCTGTATCTTCCACAACACGCCCTTGGAATAAACGAGTTGAAGTTGCCATTACGGTATCTCCTTTAGACGCTTTCTCTTGGTTCCCCATACATAAGTTACAACCTGGACGCTCTAGGTATAACATGTTTTCGTATTCTGTACGAGCAGCACCTTTTGGCGCGTTATCATCAAATTCGAAACCAGAATATTTTTGCAACACTTCCCAGTCACCTTCAGCTTTTAATTCATCAACAATGTTATATGTTGGAGGAGCCACTACTAATGGCGCGTTAAATTTAACTTCACCATTTTGAGCTTCAACATTTTTCAACATTTGAGCTAAGATTTTCATATCCCCTTTATGTACCATACAAGAACCTATGAAACCTAAATCTACTTTTTTGTCCCCTCCGTAGAATGAAAGTGGACGAATCGTATCGTGTGTATATCTTTTGGAAACGTCTTTATTATTTACATCTGGATCTGCAATCATTGGCTCGTTAATCACATCTAAATCAATTTCCACTTCTGCATAATATTTTGCATTGGCATCTGGACGTAATGCTGGTTTTTCACCAGATTTGATTTCAGCAATTCTTTTGTTTGCTTTATCGATTAAACCTTGAAGTACACGGTTTTTGTTATCCATGCCTTTATCAATCATGATTTGGATTCTTGATTTTGCAATTTCTAAAGATTCGATTAATGTTTCATCTTCAGAAATACAAATAGAAGCTTTGGCTTTCATTTCGGCTGTCCAATCTGTGAAAGTAAACGCTTGATCAGCTGTTAATGTTCCTAAATGCACTTCAATAATTCTTCCTTGGAAAACGTTTTCACCACCAAATTTATGTAACATTTGCGCTTGAGTAGCGTGAACCACATCACGGAAATCCATATAATTAGCCATTGCACCTTTGAAAGTCACCTTTACAGATTCTGGAATTGGCATAGAAGCTTCTCCAGTTGCTAAAGCTAGTGCAACCGTACCTGAATCGGCACCGAACGCCACACCTTTAGACATTCTTGTATGAGAATCTCCACCAATGATAATCGCCCATTCATCTACTGTAATATCATTTAATACTTTATGAATTACATCCGTCATGGCATGATAAACTCCTTTTGGATCACGAGCAGTAATTAAACCGAAGTCGTTCATAAATTGCATTAATTTCGGAATATTAGCTTGTGCTTTTTTATCCCAAACTGAAGCCGTATGACAACCTGATTGGTATGCTCCGTCAACAATTGGAGAAATTACAGTTGCTGCCATCGATTCTAATTCCTGAGCAGTCATTAAACCAGTGGTGTCTTGTGAACCTACAATATTTACTGTTACACGTACATCTGAACCTGCGTGTAAGGCTTTTTTAGAAATTGTTCCAACCGAATTTCTGTTAAATATTTTTTCAACAGCAGTTAAACCTTGTCCGTCAATAGAAACTTCTTTTGAAGGTGCGTAAACTAATGGTGCTTCAATTCCAAGTGTTTTAGCTGCGAAAGTTTGAATTTTTTTACCGAAAACAATCGCATACGATCCACCCGCTTTAATGAATTCCATTTTCTGTGGTGTGAATGCTTTTGAAATATCGATTAATTCTTTGTCTCCGTTATATAATTTTTTTGTTTTTGTATTGATGGTAAGAACCGTACCTGTTGCTACAGAATACACTTCTTCTAAAATTGGATCGCCACTTTCATTTCGAACCACTTCTCCATTTGCATCAGTCTTTTTTACCCAGTTTTTCAAGTCTAAACCAATTCCTCCCGTTACATCAACTGTAGTTAAGAAAATTGGAGAAATTCCGTTAGTTCCTGCTACGATAGGTGCGAAATTAACGAAAGGCACATAAGGACTTGCTTGTTTACCTGTCCAAAGTGCTACGTTGTTTACACCTGACATACGAGAAGAACCTACACCCATTGTTCCTTTTTCAGCAATTAACATAACCGATTTATCAGGATGTTGTGCTTGTAACGCTTTTATTTCATCTTGGGCTTGAGGTGTAATCATACATTTTCCGTGTAATTCACGGTCAGAACGCGAGTGTGCTTGGTTTCCTGGAGACAATAAATCTGTTGAAATATCACCTTCTCCAGCGATAAAAGTTACAACTTTAATTTCTTCAGCCACTTCAGGAAGTTTAGTGAAAAATTCTGCTTTAGCATAACTTTCTAATACTTCTTTAGCCACTTCATTACCCTTTTCAAATGCATTTTTCAAACGATCCATGTCGGCGTCATAAAGATACACTTGAGTTTTAAGCACATTTGCAGCCTCTTTTGCGATTGCTAAATCATTCCCTAAAGCTAAATCTAGTAATACTTCAATTGAAGGACCACCTTTCATGTGCGATAATAATTCAAAAGCAAAAGTTGGAGTAATTTCAGCTACAACTTCTTGACCCAAAATAATCTCTTTTAAAAATTTTGCCTTAGATCCAGCCGCTGGAGTTGTACCAGGCAAGGTATTGTAAATAAAAAACTGAAGAGAATTTGCTCTATCTGAATTATTTACATCTTTAATTTGCGTAATGATTTCGCTTAGTAATTCAGCGCTATCAATTGGTTTTGGATGAAGTCCTTGACCTTTTCTTTCTTCAATTTCTTTGATGTATTCTTTATAAATATTCATTTCCATATCGAATGCTACTATATAAATTTGTTAATTTGATTGTACTATTTTTTAAAAGTTGCACAAATTTAGCCAATTCTTTTTGAATTAAAAAATTTATAATAAAAAACGACATTCATAAAATTATTATTTGTAATTATTCTATTTTACTGAATTTAATTCAAAAATAGCATGAAAAAAAAACCTTTTTTTAGGAATTCTTAATTTAAATAATTTAAACTACGAATTTCGAAAAAAAGGCTAGTAAATTTTAATAAATTAATAAATTTCAGACTTAGCTAAACTTTCAATTTGTTTATCTAAATACCAATTTTTAAAATAGAAATAGATTGAAACTGTGATTAAAACTGATGCTAGTATAATTTCCATAACGATAATTTTGTAAATAAGTTACTACTCGCTGAGTACTTTTCTATAACCATTTACGAAAATTGAAACCGTTTAGATTTTAAGAAACTAAAAAAAATTATTTTACATATTTAAACATCCAATCGTACATCGCATTTTGGTGAAATAAACTTTCTACACTTCCGTGATTTCCACCTTTTATAATAGTAAGTGTAGCATCAGCTTTTGGATTGCATTTTTTAATTGCGTCATATACTTTTTGTGATTCGGACATTCTTACAATATAATCCTTATCACCATGTTGAATCCACATCGGAACCTTTGATAGATTACATCCATCAGCAACATTTCCACCACCACAAATGGCTACAGCAGCGGTTACTCTGTTAGGATATTTACCTACGAAATGCATTGTTCCGTAACCACCTAAACTCATTCCGCAAACATAAACACGATATAAATTCGTAGCATAGTTATTTTGAACATAGTCTAAAACTTCTAAAACTTTATCTGGATTCCAATTTCCTGAAGCGATTTGTGGTGCAATGACAACTGCGTTAATTTTTCGTCCTTTTTCCATTGCACGTAATACACCATAACGTTTTACCCTATTTAAGTCGGTTCCTGAAAGACTTTTTCCGTGAAGAAAAATTAAAATTGGAGGTTTCTCTTCCGTTTTTTCAGTCTTAGGAATTTGCAACCAAAATGGATAAGTTGTTTTTCCTACAACAGTATGTAATTTTTCTTCTGGTTCTTGAAATGAAAAAGCAATTGTAAGAAATAAGATGAATATTTTTTTCATGATAATTAATTTAGATTCAGAAACAAAATTGAAAAGACAGTTTGTTTATTATATCGATAAAAAAAGTGCCCTGAAGCACTTTTATATTTTTAAAATAATTTTCTAATAATGTCTTCTTCAGAAATCCCTTCTGCGTCTGCTTTATAATTTTTAACAATTCTGTGACGCAAAATCCCAAAGGCAACTGCTTGTATATCTTCAATATCTGGAGAAAACTTCCCGTTAATTGCTGCATTGGTTTTTGCTGCTAAAATTAAACTTTGAGAAGCACGCGGTCCAGCACCCCAATCTAAATAATTTTTAACAAAATCTGTTGCTAACGGATTATTTGGACGAGTTTTTGAGACTAAAGTTACGGCGTATTCAATTACATTATCTGTAACTGGAATTTTTCTGATTAAGTTTTGATATTCGATAATTTCTTCAGCAGAAAACAAAGGTTCAATGGCAACTTTTATATCAGAAGTTGTGGCTTTTACTACTTGTACTTCTTCTTCAAAAGTTGGATAATCTAAATTTATAGCAAACATAAAACGGTCTAATTGCGCTTCAGGCAAAGGATAAGTACCATCTTGCTCAATTGGATTTTGAGTAGCTAGTACAAAAAATGGCAAATCTAATTTAAAACTTTGTCCGGCAACTGTAACTGATTTTTCCTGCATGGCTTCTAACAAAGCGGCTTGCGTTTTTGGCGGCGTTCTGTTAATCTCATCTGCCAAAATGATATTAGAAAAAATTGGTCCTTTTATAAATTTAAAATTACGCGTTTCATCTAAAATCTCACTTCCTAAAATATCGGAAGGCATCAAATCTGGCGTAAACTGAATACGCTTAAAATTTAAGCCTAAAGCTTCAGAAATCGTATTTACCATTAAGGTTTTTGCTAAACCTGGCACACCAACTAAAAGTGCGTGTCCACCAGAAAAAACACTCAACACAATTTGGTTAAT
>MGWJ01000164.1 GCA_001800945.1 Flavobacteria bacterium RIFCSPLOWO2_12_FULL_31_7 | reverse complement strand
CATTTGGAAATTTTTGCTTTAATTCAAACACAAATAAAGGTGAAGTTTTTGAATAAATAAAAGGTTTATTCAAGGCTTCTTCCAATCTTTTTTGAAACATGGCTTCAGGAAAAATTTTCTTTTCTTTATTAATGGCAATTATTTTTTTGGCTATTTCAAAAAACTCCAACAATTCTGATTGGCTTAATTTTTTTCTGTAACCTAAAATATCAAACAAATGAATTAATTTTTTAAAATCGAAAGTATCCTTTTGTAATCCGAATATTTTTTGAAACAAATCAGTTTTAATCTTTAAATCGGAAATAGCTAAATTATCGGCTTTCGTCTTACTGATGTTATTTTCATGTTGTCTGTAATGAACTAATGCTTCTTGTATAATGTAAAAATCGTGTTTCAAAATTACTTCGCTCCATAATTTATAATCTTCCGCCGGAACAAATTCTTTTTGATATTCTAAATTTTCAACACAACTTTTTCTAAACATTGCTGAAGAATTGGCCAAACAATCATAAGACAGAAAAGTAAGTTTAATATCTGTAGGATTTTCTGGGGCTTGAAACACATAAGATTCCATATTCTCACCAAAATTAAGAATCCAACTTCCACAAACCGCTACATTTGGTTGCGATTTAAAAACCGCTATTTGCTTTTCAAATCTCGTAGATTCAGATAAATCATCTGCATCGTTTAAGGCAATAAAATTTCCTTTAGCAAAATGAATACCTTCGTTTCTTAGCGTAGCAGGACCGTGATTACTTTGTTTTTCTATATAAACAATTCGGCTGTCATTTTTCGCAAAAGACAATACAATTTCTTTCGTTTTATCAGAAGACGCATCATCTAAAATAAGTAATTCAAAATTTTTAAAAGTTTGATTTAAAATACTTTCAATAGATGCAGCGATATATTTTTCTGCATTATAGGCAGGCATTATTACTGAAATTTCTGGCGAATTTTGACTCATTATTTATCTAAGATTATTGAAACTTGTTTACAAAAATAACTAAATAATCCGCATTACTTCTAAACAATTCTAAAATTACTATATATTTGTAACCATACGAAAATTCATAACAATTTTAGCATTTTGAGTTCAACCATTCAGCCACTATTAAGTATCGTTTGTCATACTTTCAACCAAGAGAGTTATTTAGAGGAAACGATAACAGGTTTTTTATTACAAAAAACCAATTTCCCTTTTGAAATTATCATTCATGATGATGCTTCAACCGATGGCACGAGCGAAATCATAAAAAAGTACGAAAATTTATATCCAAATCAGATTACTTCAATACTTCAAACGGAAAACAAATATTCTAAAAATATTAATATTTGGAGCGAATTTACTTTCCCAACAGCAAAAGGAAAATATATAGCGATTTGTGAAGGTGACGATTATTGGACCGATGAAAACAAATTGCAAAAACAAGTCGATTTTTTAGAACAAAACCCAGAATTTGTAGTTTGTTGGACCGATTATTTAAACTTTAACGGAAGTGATTTTACAGAAAACAACTTTAAAATTACCGATAATATTTTCAAAATTGATTTCAATAATTTATTTCATCCTTATTGCACTTTATCCTTAACTACAGTTTTCAAAAAAGAGGCTATGGATATGCAATTGCTTGCCGGACTGAAACACTTTAAAGATAATTCGTTGTATATGATTTTATTACGAAAAGGTTTTGGCGCATTTATGAATGAAAAAACAGCCGTTTACAGAATTCACGTTGGTGGAGTTTATTCTATGAAATCGTTATTTTTCCAACGTTATTCTTCCTATTTGAACGTGAAAGAAATGTTTGATACCATTCCAGAAAGTCGAACTAAAAACATAGCTAAAAATATTGATTCGTTGTTACGACATGCTGCTTTTGATGCTTTACGAATTAAATATACAACAAACGACAAACTTACAAGTGATGAAGAAACAGCATTAAAACTTTTTTTTCCAACAGCAAAAGGCGCAGTTAAATTTAAATATTACAAACGAATTATTCAGTATTCTTTAAAAAAGGCATTTAAAAAATAGTACGATTTTATCTAAAAATTTAATTTTAGAGAAATAACCTGATTCATTTTTAATGTATTTGAAATAATCCATATTGTATTTCTTAGCATTTCTGATAGTTCTAACTATACCTCTATCTATATGCTTTTGAAAAATATTTTGGCAGTAAAAATTCAGATTTCTATTTTTCTCTAACAATTCGTATGAAGCAGAAATAGTTTTCTTAATATCTTCAAAAGATTGTTTTCTTTTCAAACAAACAGCGTTTACATAATAAATGGCATTTTCAGAATTTTGATCAATTCCTAAACGAGTCAATTGCCTTTTTTTGATGGCTATTTCGGCAATTCGCAGATTTTCTTCTTTAGTTTGACTAATATTTCCAGGATGCCATCGATAGCGTACTAAAGATTCTGGAAGGTTATAAAATTTTGAATTCGAAATAAATTCAATCCATAATCCATAATCTTCCGCTGGCACATATTCATGTTCAAAACGTAAGTTTTTAATCGCACTTTTCTTAAACATAACCGTTGAATTTCCTAAACCGCAACTATGTAAAAATTGTACTTTTAAATCCTCATGTTCCACCGCATGTTTGATGACTTTTTCTTTTTTATCGCCGAAAATGGTAAACCAAGTTCCACATAATGCTAAATCTTCATTCGCTTCTAACACATGAATTTGCTTTTCAAAACGTGTTGGTAAAGCAATATCATCAGCATCTAACAAAGCAATTAAAGGTGTATTTGCTTTATCAATCCCTTCATTTCTTAAGTTAGCTGGACCTTCATTACTGGTTTTAGTAACTACAACTACTCTAGCATCTTTTTGGGCATACTCTTCTAAAATAGAAGCTGTGCCATCTGAAGAATTATCATTTAAAATTAACAAATCAAAATCGGCAAATGTTTGATTTAAAACACTATCTACGGCTTCTTTTAAATATTTTTCGCCGTTATAAACAGGCATAATTACTGTCAATTTTTTCATGCTAAAACTTAATTATTAAGAAGACAAATATATAATTTATTATGTTTGAATTTAATTATATATTTGTAAAAACTAATAAAATGAACAAAATACAAGTAGGCTTTTTAGTATCATACGATTACGAATTATTGAAATTTGCGATTCCACCAATTTATAAGGAATCTGATGAAATATTTTTAGCTGTTGATAAAAATAGAAAAACTTGGAATGGTTCAGATATTCACATTGAAGAAAGTTTTTTCGAATGGATAAAAGCATTTGATACGGATAAAAAAATTGTAATTTATGAAGATGATTTTTATCAGGCAGACTTAACTACAATGGAATGTGAAATTAGAGAAAGAAAACTTTTAGCCGAAAAAATGGGAATTGGCAATTGGTTGATTCAGTTGGATTCCGATGAGTATTTTTTTGATTTTAAACAGTTTACAAAATACTTAAAAAACAACAACCACTTCTTAACTAGCAAAGAACACATTCAAATTTGTTGTTTTAAAATCAACTTATATAAAAATGTCAATGGTGGTGTTTTGTATGTTGATAAGTTTGATAAATTCATGGTTGCGACTAATCAACCGAAATATAAAATTGGTCGACACGGAAAATGTCGTTCTATCTATGTAAATTCTATTGCTTTACACGATTGTTTATCTAGAAAACGTGAAGATTTAATTCAGAAATTAGACAATTGGGGACATAATGCCGAAATTGACAAAGAAAGTTTCATGAAAAAATGGGATAGCGTTAACGAAACCAATTATAAAGACATTCAAGGCTTTTTCTATTTAGATCCGATGGATTGGAAAACTGTAGAATTCATGCCAGGAAATACGATGAATGAAGTGTTACAAAATTTCAAAAATGACAAAACCATGAAAATCAGCAACTGGTTTTTGATGAAGAAAAACTTCGGACAATGGTTTAAGTTTTTATTCAAATAAAATTAGTGTTTATACAATTCTAAATATTGTTTTGCGGCTTTTTCCCAAGTAAAAAATCTAGCTCTAGCTCTAATTTTTTCTAAATATTCGTTCGGATTTTCATTAAAATCGGCTAACGAATCATAAACGAAATTTTTCATATGAATGGGATCAAAATTGTCCCAATAAAAAGCGGCATTTCCACCGATTTCGGGTAAAGATGTTAAATTAGAAAGAAATACAGGCTTCTCAAACATCATGGCTTCAATTGGCGGCAAACCAAAACCTTCTCTAATGGATGGAAACAAAAAAGCGGTACAATTTTGCATGTAATATTGTTTCGCATCATCCGAAACCTTGCCGGTTAAAATTATTTTTTCTTGTAAATTATGTTCGGTAATATATTTTTGAATTTCGTGACCGTATTCTTTATCATTATTTCCTGAAAGTATTAAAACATAATCGTCAATATGTTGCATCATTTTCACCAAAGAAATAAAGTTTTTTCTTGGAATAAAATCGCCAATGGAATAGAAAAAAGGTTTGTTAATTTTAAAATCTGGTTCAAAAGTGTTGTTTTCGATAATATCTTCACATGGATTTCCATTATAAATTATCACTTCGGGCACATTTGGAGCTTCAAAATATTGATGCGTTTGTACTTTAGCAAATTCAGAAATATAAGTAATTACATCAGCTCTCTTTAGCTTCTTGATAAAGTTCTTATTCACTTTGTGATTCTTATCTGATGAAATCTCTTCTACAAAATTCACATCATGAATGGTTAAGATATACTTTTTTGGTTTAAAGAATGGTTCTACTTTTGTGTTTTGATTCAAACTATGCCAAACATCATATCTTCCTTTTTTTCTGAATAAAAAATGACGTTCCAAACTGGTGTATTTGGCATAAGAAAATACATTTCCAAAAACTTTTTTCAAATCATTTGGACGTTTTGCATTTAGTGTAATGTTTAAATTCGACAAGTCCATGGAAGCTAAGGCTTTAATCAATTGAAAATTAAAAGTTCCTAAGCCACCAGCTTTATTATTGATGTTGTGCGATTCTAAAAATACCTTCATTGCAAAAAATTTTCAGTAAAAATAGCATCTATTTCTTAATAATTAATTGGTAATCCTTATTTTTGAACAAAA
>MGWJ01000163.1:15497-26709 GCA_001800945.1 Flavobacteria bacterium RIFCSPLOWO2_12_FULL_31_7 | reverse complement strand
TACCCTTATAGGCTTGTGCATTGGCCAAAAACCCTACTCCTAAAAACACAATAAGAACTAATTTTTTCATATTTCTCTTTTTAAATTCTCTACAAAAATAAATAAAATTAACATTTTTTAGGGCAAAGCCGTAATAAAAATTAACAAGACAGAATTAATTTTGTAATGCCATTTAATCCCTAAACAATTGTTAAAAAAATCAATAAAAAACAATTTACCAAACAAAAATAATTAAAACTAATAACTATGAAAAAAATTGTTCTTTTATCTGGAATTATTATGGCTACAATGGTGTCTTGTTCAACTGAAGACGACCAAACGTACAGCCCGAACACAAGCAAAACTACTTTGAATAGCAAAAACACTTTTCGTGACTGTACCACTTGCAGAGATTCTATCAACAAACTAAATGATAGCATATCCGAACCCATTAAACCTAAAAAAGACTAAAATATTCTGATACCAAATTTAAAAGTCCTAAATTTGTGGATATATCGATTTAATGAAAATTAGGAGAAACATTTTAATTCTATTCATTTGTATCTTAATTTTTGGATGTAAAAATTCCACAGAGAAAAACGAAATAGAACTATACAACAAAATAGACACACTGTTAGTAAAGGCAAATAACGATTTACTTGATAAAAAGTTACGTTTAGCATTTACTGACAGTGTTAATTCGCTTTTAAAAAATATTGAATCGGACAGTCTTCACAAACACTATGAATTTAAAGTTGCAAACAGATACTATAATTTAAATTTATTTGAAGAATATAAAAAAACAACTTTACGAATTCAAAAAGAAGCCATAGCCGTTAACGATTCGATAACCATAGCCAAATGCAACTATAATTTAGGCGGCTATTATTATGAAAAATTCAACTTGGATAGCTGTTTTTATTATTACAATAAAGCAAGAAGTTTTACGCTTTCTATAAAAGACATCAAACTAAAAACAGAAATATATAAAGATTTAGGTCGAGTATTATATTATCAAAATCAATTTCTGGAATCACAGAAAAATATCTACATCGCATTAAAAAACGCAAAAAAAATAAATAATTACGAATATATTTTTGAATGTTATTCACTTTTTGGCTTGTCTGAATTAGGGATGAAGAATTTCAAAAAAGCATTAGAATATTTTGATTTAGCCAAAAACACGCTAAAAAACTTAAGAAAAAACACCTATTATCCAATTTTAAATGCGCAAAATCATATCAATTTTTGCGGGGTTTACAGAAGAAACAAAGAGTATGAAAAATTATATTATCATTCACAAAAAGGACTATCTATAAAGAATTTAAAGCCTTTGGAAATTAGCACCTATGCTTATCTTAAAAACTTTTTTGGTTATGCAAAATTAAAACTAGGTGAAATGTCATGCATTGAGGAATTTGAAGAAACTTTAAAAATTGGCGATAGTTTAAATTTTGAGCCTATTAAAAACACATCCAACTTATATATAGGTGAATATTTTCTTGCGTTGAATGATACTTTAAAAGCCAATCTTTATTTTAAAAAGGTGTATGCTTCCAAATTAGTGGATGACAAATTAAATGCGCTAGAGAAATTATCCCTAACTGAACCGAGAAACACAGGTTATCTTCAAAAAATAATTAGTTTAAAAGATAGCTTATTTTTAATTGAAAGACAAACTAGAGAAAAATTCGCTCGAATAGAATATGAAACGAACGAAATTATTTCAAAAAATAAATTAATTGAAAAAGAAAATGTACAGATTATTCAAAGATTACGATCGGTTTCAACTATTGCAATTGTAATCATCTTACTAATTCTTTTATTTTATTCTATCAAATCAAGAAACCTAAAAAATAAAGAACTTAAATACATTCAACAACAACAAAAGACGAAAGAGGAAATTTACCAACTCATGTTAACCCAACAACAACGAATTGAAGAGGGTAAATACTATGAGAAAAACAGAATTTCTCAAGAATTACATGATGGTGTGATGGGCAAACTCGCTGGAATTCGATTGAACTTATTCATTTTGAAGAAAAAACAAGATGAAGATACAATTAAACAGTGTTTAGCACATATAGATGAAATTCAAAACATAGAAAAAGAAATTAGAAAAATTGCGCATGATTTGAATCAAAATTTATTTGACGACAATGTGACTTTCATATCCATAGTTGAAAATTTATTTACAATGATTAAAAATCATTCTAATATAGACTTTAAATTACAAATTGACGAAAGAATTGATTGGGACATCATAGACAATAACATCAAAATAAACATTTATAGAATTATTCAAGAAACCTTACAAAATATCGACAAGTATGCCAAAGCTTCAAAAGTAAATTTGAGTATGAATAAAAATGAGAATGAAATTCTTATAACCATTACAGATAACGGAATTGGATTTAATCCTAGAACTAATAAAAAAGGAATCGGTTTAAATAACATGAAAAAAAGAATGGAAGAAATCAATGGAAAATTTCTTTTAGAAACAACCCGAAATAAAGGCACTAAAATATGCTTGCAATTTCAAATATAATTAGTACTTTTCTGACAATAAATTAAAACAGATGAATTCAAACATTCTATTGGTCGATGATCATCCCGCTATCCTAAACGGATATTTATCCATTTTAGGTTTCAACAATGAAGGCATAGAGCTTATGCCAACATTTTGTTATAATTGTGAAGATGCGTATAACACGATTACTAATCCGGAATACGCCAATTATTTCGACTTCATTTTATTAGATCGGAGTTTACCGCCTTATCACGAACAAAACATAAAATCTGGTGAAGATTTAGCTATTTTGGCAAGAGAATTTCAACCTAAAGCAAAAATTGTGATGTTAACCGCACATGCTGAAACCTTTATTATTTATGACATCATTCATCATGCCAAACCAAATGGATTAATCATAAAAAGTGATGCTTCAGGCGAAGTGTTACTGGATGCTTTTCATGACATCATACAAGGAAAAACCTATTACAGCACAACGGTAACTGAAAACATGAAAGATTTATTGAATCGAGAAGATTATTTAGATAGTATTAACAGGCAAATCATAGTTTTGTTAGCACAAGGATTTAAAAACAAAACCATTGCTACACAATTAGGAATAAGCGATAGTACAGTAGAAAAAAGAAAATCAAAAATTAAAGATTTCTTCTTTATCAATAAATGTACAGATGAAGAACTTATCAATGAAGCAAAAAAACAAGGTTTTATATAACTTTTAACATTTTTTACGGCAAAGCCGTAATTCAAATTGAAAGGTTAATACTACCTTTATAAAGGTAAATTTTTCATCAAACAACTGGGGGGTTGTTAAATGAGCATAATCCGTCTGAAATTTTCAGGCGGATTTTTTTTGTGAATTTTCATACTTCGTTAAAGCTCTAGTTCAACAAGTAGAAAGAACTTTCAAAGCAAAAAACTAATTCAAAATCAAACTATTATAAGTCATAATCAATTATTCTTAAGAACGTTATGATTCAAAAAAAACTGTGTCAAAATATTTTTGACACAGTTAAATTTAGTAACCTTTATTAAATGACTTATTATTTCTGTCTAGAATTAGATTTCTCTAAAAGAACATCTTGTTTCAACTTAGTTGGACCAATTGGTAATCTTAAATTTTCAAATTCAGAATTAATCACGCCATTAGCATCTTTACTATCGGCTCTACTTCCCACAATATGCCATGAGAAGCTAACATTACTTTTTCCATTATTTAATTCTTTTACTCTAAATCCAACATTCGATTTATCGGTAACAAAAACACCATTACAATCTCCTTCTAACTGTATAAAAACTTTTAAAGGGTGTTTTTCATCAATTTTCATAGAAGAAGCTAAAACTTTATCTAATGTAATAAAAGCTTCACCATTGCTTAGTTTTGAAATTCCATAATCTTCAAACAATACTTCTGGAGCTTCAGGACAAAACATAACACGTGGCATTTTATTTTCATCAAGAATTATTGTGGATGCTACTCCGTTTCCAATTACCTTATAATCTGTTCCACCAGCTCCAGCTCCAGTGTGATTGTATTTCAAACCCGCATAAGAATAAGATTGTGCACTAACACCACCTTGAAAATATCCTCCATACAATACATTTTGAGCTGTTAAAATACCATTTGGTGACGCATTATCTTTACCAGCTAATTTTGCGAAAGCACTGGAACCAGTAGTAGCAACACTATTGTCATTATCCAATAAAAAACCACCAGCTGCATGACCGTTATGAGAAGCATTTGAAGGATCACCGTTGCCTGTTGAACCATATACTCCGTATCCATCAACATGAGAACCTGAAATACCCGCCCCAGTAGTTGGCAAAACACTTGGAGGTGTAGCACCTGCGCTTGCAATTATACTTGTTCCGGTTGCATTACTGTTTGTAGCCCATACTGCATTTCCTTTACCAACATTATCATCATTATTTACCGCGTTAATAGCATCATTCCCAGCGCCACTATGAACCACTTTAAGTTTCTCTGAAGCGGCACCAGTTGAGTTAATTCCAACACTACCATCAGACCTAATTCTCATTCTTTCATTAAAAAAAGGAGTTGTTGCTCTACCTGTAGAAAAAATAATTGATTTGGTATTATTGGCATTGGCTACGTACATATCTTGTCCACTACCAACGAAACTTACATCGTTTGCAACACCAACATTGTATGCTGTTGGGTAATTAAAAGTTGAATTATTAATCCCTACCCAAGCAAAACCAGTTGTAGGACTTCCATTATCTGCAGTAGCGGAATAACCACTTTGAGCCTGAATACCTGTACTTGTATTTTGAACATTAAATTGTAAAAAATCATTAATACTACCAGTAGCATTTACTACAGAATTTACGGTAGTAACTCCAGAAGCAACATCCAATTTAGCTGCTGGACTCGGAGTTCCTATTCCTACATTTCCAGCACTAGTTACCCTAACTTTCTCTGTATTATTTGTTCTTGTAACAAAATCAACCGCATCCGTAGTTCCGACAAAATTTGTCGTCGCTACTGTCCCTGAATTCCCTGTTAATGACCATGCAGTAAGATTTCCACTAGCAATCGGCACCCATAATGTGCCATTCCAATAATAAAAACCTGGAGATACCTGATTAGGCCCCAATGCAGAGGTAAAAGTATTGTAAACTAGTTCAGAAACTGTTGGCGTTACAACAGTAGCCACATTAGTTGCAGACAAAGCAACTCGGGGAATCAAAAGTCCATCTGTTGTGGAGGTAATATCAAATGCAGCTAAGGGAGTGGTGGTTCCTACCCCAACCTGAGCTGTACAAGTAATAACTCCTAAAAAAGAAATAAGAAAGGTTAAAAAATAAGATTTTAAAGTCATGTTTATCATATAAATTACATTTATTGTTTATTTTAATTTAACTCAAATTTGATATAAGATTATAATAGAATTATAATCTTATAAAAATAAAATATCGGCTAATTCTAATTTTACGGCAAATCCGTAAAATTTGTTAAATTTTTAAACCACTGATATTCAGTATGTTTAAAAATATAAAGCGCACAATTCGAGTATAAGGATTTATACCCGCAAAACATTAAGGAAGATTTAACAACTTTTACGGCAAAGCCGTAATTGTAAGTAAAATCATAATACTATCTTTATACCGGTAAATTTTTCATCAAACAACTGGGGGGTTGTTAAATGAGCATAATCCGTCTGAAAACTTTCAGGCGGATTTTTTTTACAAAAAATTTAACAACAATTACGGATGAGCCGTAACTTCAAATACTTCTGTTACGCTATCTTTGCTATAGTAAATTTTCATAAAACAACTGGGGGGTTGTCAAATGAACAAAATCCGTCTGAAATTTTCAGGCGGATTTTTATTTTTAAAAAAAAACAGTTAGGAATTTAACAATTTTTACGATAATACCGTAATTATATAACAACTCTCCATGCTACTTTTACCTTTATAAAATTGAATTCAAAATTTAAAGAGTAGTATTTCATTTGTTGTTTTTTGAATAATCATACTTGTACCACATTTATTTTTAGATTGAGTTTTCAATTAAATAAACAGTTTTCCGTTTAAAATTCGGAATAATATAATTGTAACTATAAAAAGATGGTATGCCTAAATTTAATTACACAAAAATCACATCCACTTATATACTTTTAGAAGTAGACTTAAACAAGTTATCTGAAGAAGAACAAACCTTCTTGTTTGGTTCGGACAACATATCGGAAACTAGCATAGAAAATACCGAATTTGTACAAGAAGAAGATTATATTTTTGAAACCAATCTCATGCTTTACATGGAATTAGATCCTGCCTATAATTTATTAAAAAAAGGGACATATCCTTTGCGATTTAGAGATGAAAAAGTACAAGTTTTACTTTCGCTCTCTCGTTCTGCGTAAATTACAACTTAAAAATACACCTCAATTTCTACCTAATTCATTTGAATATAAATCCGACAACACCTCACTTTGCCAAAATTCTTTTGAATCAATATCCATAATAGTTAACGCACCTTTAAAAGCGGCTCCAGTATCTAAATTCCAAATGGAGTGTTTAAAAAGTGGCTCTACCTTAGCAGTTTTAGAAATAGGCGAATGACCAATATAAATTTCAGAGTAAATTTTTAATCTTTTCGGATAAAATTCTGAATTCTTATCCATAGCTTCATCCAATGCTAAAGCAACTTCCCAAAGCGTACGATCCCAATACAATAACTTCGGAAAAAACTCTAATTTCACTCCATTCATATTGGTAAAACCAGCATGGACAAACAATCGGTTTTGTTCATCTAAATGATAATTTTGCAAAGTTTTTAAAAACTGAATATGTTGTTGTTTAACTGAATCTGAAACTTTCAAATAGGCATCAACTGTAGCTTTCCCACCATGTTTAAACCACATTTCTTCATTTATGTTTTCATGTCGATTTTCTAACCAATCCAACAATAGTTCATCATGATTACCTTTAATGAAAATACAATTTTGTTGGTGAGATAAATCAATCAAAAAATCCAACGTTTCTGGAGATTGGCTCCAACCATCCACATAATCACCTAAAAAAACCAAAGTATCCTTGGAAGTACTATTTGCTCTTTTTAAAACTTGTTTTACTGCTTTTAATCCGCCGTGAATGTCGCCAATGACTAATGTTCTGCTCATTTATTATTCGTAAAATATATTCACTAAATTACAAATAAAATTGCAATTGCAAAACATGATAATTGTTAGGTTTATATTTTAAGAATTACTTATCTTTGTATTTTAATTCAATCTAAATAAGTTCGTGAGCGATTCTAATGCTACCATCTTAAAAAAAGGGCAAAGTGCCCGAATTACCGATATTAATATTGACGAAATTCCATTAAAATTAATTGAAATGGGATGTTTGCCAGGTAATGATATTGAATTAATTCAAATTGCTCCAATGGGCGATCACTTATTTTTTAACATTAATGATTCGAAAGTGGCGATTAGAAAAAAAACAGCTTCAGCCATTTACATCAGCCTAGAATCAATAAAATAAATGACTCCAAAAACGATAAAAGTTGCGCTAATTGGGAATCCAAATGTTGGAAAAACTTCTGTATTTAACCATCTTACAGGACTGAACCAACAAGTGGGAAATTACCCTGGAATAACCGTTGATAAAAAAACCGGTATTTCAAAATTGAATCAAATTACCAAAGCTAAGATTATTGATTTACCCGGCACATATAGTTTAAATGCAAATTCGATTGATGAAAATGTGGTAATCGAATTGCTTCTAAATAAAAATGATGAAGATTTTCCAGATGTTGCGGTGGTGGTAACTGAAGTAGAAAACTTAAAACGAAATTTATTACTTTTTACACAAATAAAAGACCTTGAAATTCCGACGCTACTTGTTATTAATATGAGTGACCGAATGAAACAAAAGGGAATTGAATTAAATATTCCGTTATTAGAAACCGAATTAAAAACTAAAATTGCTTTAATTAGTTCACGTAAAAATATCGGAATTGAAAAAATTAAGGAATTGATTTTGAATTACAAATCACTTTCCACAGAAGCTTGCTTAAACGCAAGTTCTATTGATCCTGAATACTTCGATAGATTACGAAAAGCATTCCCAAATCAGTTACTTTACAAATTATGGTTGGTTATTACACAAGATGTTAATTTCTTAAACCTAGAACGAAACGAAATTGAAAACAACTTCACGCGTTCGCACACAGAATTAAAAAAATTACAACAAAAAGAAACCATAAAACGCTATCAATTTATTAATGATACGCTGAAAATAGGACAAAAAATTGACAAATCTAAAGCGACGGATTTTCAAAGTAGGTTAGATAACATTTTAACGCATAAAGTGTTTGGGTATTTAATTTTCTTCGGAATTTTACTGCTTATTTTTCAATCTATTTTTGATTGGAGTAGTATTCCGATGGATTTTATTGATACAACATTTTCTAAATTAAGTGCTTATACCAAAGAAAGTTTGCCACAAGGAAAATTCACCGATTTATTATCCGATGGTATCATTCCTGGAATTGGTGGAATTGTCATTTTTATTCCGCAGATTGCTTTTCTGTTCTTATTCATTTCTGTTTTAGAAGAAAGTGGTTATATGAGTCGTGTTGTATTTTTAATGGATAAAATCATGCGTCGATTTGGATTATCAGGAAAAAGTATTGTGCCTTTAATTTCTGGAACCGCTTGTGCCATTCCTGCCATAATGAGTGCCAGAAATATTGAAAACTGGAAAGAGCGCTTAATTACAATTTTAATTACTCCATTTATCACGTGCTCCGCAAGATTACCTGTTTATGCCATTTTAATTTCCTTAATCATTCCCGAAAAACGCTTTTTAGGTTTCAGTTTGCAAGGGTTAACATTAATGGCTTTATATCTAATGGCTTTTGTTGTAGCCATTGGTTCTGCTTATATTTTAAATAAGATTTTGAAACTTAAATGCAAATCGTATTTTGTGGTAGAAATGCCGAGTTATAAAGTCCCAATGTTTAAAAATGTAGCACTAAATGTGTTAGAAAAAACTAAAGCTTTTGTAACAGGCGCTGGAAAAATAATTTTAGCAATTTCGATTGTTTTATGGTTTTTAGGTTCACATGGCCCAGGAAATTTTAATAAAGCAGAAGAAATAATTGCGCAAAAAAATGCTAATGTTCGTTTACAAGAAGGAACTTTTGAAAACCAAGTTAACGCCTATAAATTAGAAAATTCTTATATCGGAATTATGGGTAAAACCATAGAACCAGTTATCAAACCCTTAGGTTATGATTGGAAAATTGGAATTGCCGTAGTGAGTTCATTTGCCGCTCGAGAAGTATTTGTAGGAACTTTAGCAACTATTTATAGCGTGGGAAGCCAAAGTGAAGAAGAAACCACAATAAAAATGAAAATGTCTGAAGATATTGATGCGAATGGGAATAAAATTTTCAATTTTGCCACAGGTGTTTCCTTACTATTATTTTATGCCTTTGCGATGCAATGCGTGAGTACATTGGCCATTGTAAAAAAAGAAACTAACTCTTGGAGATGGCCTTTAATTCAGTTGGCATTCATGAGTGGATTTGCTTATATTGTAGCCTTAATTACTTATCAAACACTGAAATAATTTTTTTAAACACAGATTTTAGAAATTATTAAAATTTTAATAATCTGTGTTGATAATTTTGGAATTTATATTATTATGCAAGAAATTTTAACTTATATCTGTTTAGCCTTAGCCGTTGGGTTTTTGGTTAGAAAATTCTTCTGGAAGAAAAAAGCCAATAAAAAAGGTTGTGGTGACAATTGCGATTGTAAATAAAATATATTGGCATTATTTTTGTTCAAATTGCGAAAACTTTCTATGCTGAAAAACACTATATTTCTACTACTTTTTACTTTTTCGAGCCAACTACATGCTCAAAAAATTGACAAATCAAAAGACGAATTAAAATCTGGAAAAGAAGATAATCGACCACCTTTACCAACAGAACCAAGTTATCAAAACACTACCACAACTAGTAAACAAAGCGACAATACCGATGATTTAAGTGCTGTAGCATTTTTTGCAAAGGTAGGATTTTATGTTTTTTTATATACTGGAATTGGCGATTACGAAAATGAAGATCATTTGTTTAGCAAACTTTCACCTTGTCCTTATTTTGACAACAAATCTGGAAATTATAAAAGATATAATGAAGAAGAGGAAGAACTGAAAGATCTAATGCGATTTGATGTAGAAAACCACTTTTTATACAGTAATAACGCTTCTTTTGGAAACCATTTGAAAGGAAAATTCAGGCCTTTTCAATATTTTTATATACAATCCGATTATCGTGAATTAATAGAACGAGATAAATTCGAAAAAACAACCGCTAATTTATCTGTATTCCAGTTCAATTTTGGTTATGATCGAATTCGCTTCGAAAAATTCAACTTAGGCTGGACCTTAGGCGCAACTTATATTGCCAATGGCATCAACAAAGCTGGTTTCTCTTACGGATTAAATACCGATGTTTTCGCCTTTAAAAAAGTTAGTTTTAACAGTGCAATGATTTGGAGTAAAATCAACGGATTGCAAGTAAATTCAATTGAATTCAGAGGAAAATACCATCAAAAGAATTACTTTTTTTCTATGGGTTTTGAGAATTTAAAAATTGCTTCGCCAAGTTATAACTATGCAACTTTTGGTGCTGGGATTTATCTGTAAATTATTCTAAAATCAATTCAATTTTATAATCTTTCAATTCTAATGGTTTTTCGGTTTTAGAAGGTGTAATTTGATATTTGATCAGCTTTTTATTATTTGGAATATATTTTTGAAACCAAGTCTTATTTTCTTCATTACTATTTGGAGAAAAAGTCATCACAACCGTTTCTTTGATTTCATTGTTTTGAATAGCGCTTAGTTCCATAACCAATTCCCCTGCCCAAATACAATTCGTACCAATTGGACATCTAGAATCAGAAATAATTTTATTAACAACTAGAACGTAATCACTCGTAACTTTTTCATTTTTAAAAGTAAGCACAACTACATTTGAGCTAACTTTGGCCGATTTACAAGCTGTAAAAACACATAAAAGAAAAACTATAAACATCTTTTTCATCATCAAAAAATTAAATTATCCTAAAGCTACATCTAAACTCATCATTACAATAAAACCGCCAATAAAACCTAACGTGGCAATATCCGTATTTTTATCTTGTTGCGTTTCTGGAATTACTT
>MGWJ01000163.1:13199-15476 GCA_001800945.1 Flavobacteria bacterium RIFCSPLOWO2_12_FULL_31_7 | reverse complement strand
CGTAAAGGCATAGAAACCGCAATTCCTTCTGGGAAATTTTGAATCCCAATTCCGATTGCTAAAGTCACGGCTCCAGCGATAGATGCTTCAGGTATTCCAGCGGCAACACCACCAAATAAAACACCAACGGCCAACCCTTCAGGAATATTATGTAAAGTTATAGCTAAAACCAATAAAGTGGTTCGTTGCCAAGGCGATTTTATACCTTCAGTTTCTTTAAAATTAATATGTAAATGTGGCAAAGTTTTATCTAAGGCAAATAAAAACAAAGCGCCCATTAAAAAACCACTCGCGGCCGGAATTACTTTTACAAATCCTTCGCCTTTACTCATTTCTATAGCTGGCGCTAATAAACTCCAATAACTGGCCGCTACCATTACACCGCCTGTAAAACCTAACATCCCGTCTAAAACAGCACGGTTCATGGTTTTAAAAAAGAAAACTAAAGAAGCACCAGCAGCAGTTACAATCCAAGTGAACATTGTAGCATAAAACGCAGCTAAAATTGGGTCAATACTTTTTAAATAGACTATTAAATCGTTGTACATATTATTTTACGTATAAATTATTTGCGATTTTATCCGATATGACTAAAACGCTAGTGTTAATTTCAATTTTTATAGTACCATCAAAAGTTTCTTTTTCTAAAACTTTAATTTTGGTACCTAACGAAATTTGTTGCTTGTTCAAATATTGTAAAAAATCTACCGAAGTATCTTTTACCCCTACGCAAGTAATAGTTTGACCTATGTTAATTTCCGATAATAGTTGTTTTGCAATAGTTGGTATTTCACCTTTTGCGTTCGGAATTGGATCGCCATGTGGATCAAAACTTGGAAAATTTAAAAACTTATCCAACTGATTGATTAATTTTTCTGAGCGAATATGTTCTAATTCTTCCGCCACTTCATGCACTTCATCCCAAGCAAAACCTAACTTTTCAACCAAAAAAACTTCCCACAAACGATGGTTTCTCACAATCATTTTTGCATTTAATTTTCCTTTTTCAGTTAAAAAAACACCTTGATATTTTTGATAATCTACCAATTCTTTGTCCGATAATTTTTTTAGCATATCCGTTACAGATGAAGCCTTTGTATCTAACATTCCAGCAATAGCATTCGTATTCACCCCTTTTGGAGAAAGATTAGACAAATGATAAATTACCTTTAAATAGTTTTCTTCGGAAGTGGTCATAAAATAAATTTCAACAAAAATATTAAATTATATTTCATAAACAGAAATAATATTTTTAGTTTTGTCTAAAAATTAAATTATTAAAATTGAAAAAAATATTTATATTATTCTTTTTCACTGTTTTTTCATCTGCACAAATACAAGATAGCATTTCAAAAAATACAGAAAAAGATATTGATGAAGTAGTCGTTACAGGAACTTTAAAACCCGTTTCCAGATTAGAAACTCCAGTTCCTGTTGAAATTTACACGGCCACATTCTTAAAAAAGAATCCTACTTCAAATATATTTGAAGCGTTGCAAAATGTAAACGGAGTGCGACCTCAATTAAATTGTAACATTTGCAATACGGGCGACATTCACATTAATGGTTTGGAAGGTCCGTACACCATGGTAACAATTGATGGAATGCCAATTGTGAGTTCACTTTCAACCGTTTATGGCTTATCTGGAATTCCGAATTCGTTAATTGATAGAATTGAAATTGTAAAAGGTCCAGCTTCTTCATTGTATGGAAGTGAAGCCGTTGGTGGATTGATTAATATTATTACTAAAAACGCCACGCAAGCCCCAATTTTCTCAGCAGATTTCTTTGCTACATCTTGGTTAGAGAATAATTTAGATTTAGGTTTCAAACAAAATATAAAAAACAAAGCGAATACATTAATTGGCTTAAATTATTACAATTACAATTCTCGAACTGATAACAATCATGATAATTTTACAGACGTTACACTACAAGAACGCATTTCTATTTTTAACAAGTGGAATTTCATCAGAAAAGAGAATAAATTATTCACTTTAGCAGGAAGGTTTTTTTACGAAGACCGTTGGGGTGGCGAAATGAACTGGAACAAATCGTATCGAGGAACTGACCAAGTTTATGGAGAAAGCATTTATACTTCTCGACAAGAAGTAATTGGAAAATATCAATTACCTGTTTCAGAAAAAATATATTTTTCGTTTTCAGCTACCAACCACAACCAAGATTCTTTTTATGGAACTACCAAATATGAAGCACAGCAACGCATTGGTTTCGGACAACTATCTTGGGATAAAAAAATCGGAAGTCACGATTTAT